>NZ_CP047476.1:1500000-1679007 GCF_010587385.1 Vibrio astriarenae | reverse complement strand
CACAACAGCTCCCTGGCAACTTGTCTAAGTAGGAATGTCTCTCGCTCAATACTCATGCCCTTTTTCGGGCTTTTGGCGATGGTCTGTTCGTTATGAGCGATTGCCTGATGAATATTGATCCACACCGGCTTCATGCCATTCTTTACTTCGTAATCTTCATAGCGAGTTTCACCTAAGTCACGATCAATTTTGCACGTATAACAGTACGAAATCATGTGCATCACATCCGCATCATCTTTATACCAAGGACGAAACTCTTCGTAGATGCCATAAGGTTTGATGCCATGAATGTTCTGAGCACCCGTCTCCTCTTCTAACTCTCTAACTAGGCCGGCAATTTTATCTTCACCATCATCGATTCCACCACCTGGTAACGTGTAATCATGGTAACGCTCGGTATAAAGCAACAAGATGTCTTCACCACTGACCACGATGGCTCGCGCTGCATTTCTCTTAATAATAGAAACTTGGTCTAGGTGCTCAATACTCTCATGGATACTAGTTTGTAGATGGCGCATCTCATTTATTCTCACTAATCGAAATCTGTCAATATTCTATCATGCCCAAGAAACTTCGTTCATTCTAAGACACTAAAATAACAAAACCCGAGACATGTTATGCCTCGGGCCTTTTCAACAGTTTAAATCGACTAATAGTGAGGCTGTACACTCACACAACTCGTGTTTTCCTCAAAAGTGAAGAACAGTTGATCAAGCTGGAACAGAGTCTTCAGCCACTGCATCTTGAGCCTCTACTTCTGACATACAAATATTAAGCGCTGCCGCCAAGCCTTCAGCGTAGGCACGGTCAGCTTGCAGTGCATGACGTAGGTGTCGCAGTTGAATTGGCTTAGATGCACCACCGACCGAGCGTGCCGTATTTTCAAATAGACGCTGTTGCTCTTCAGCTGTCATGATTCGGAACAGGTTGCCCGCTTGCGTGAAGTAATCGGTATCCTCTCGGTGATCCCAGTTATTTGCCGCACCGTCTAGCTCTAGTGCTGGTTCAGCATGCTCTGACTGCTGTGCCCACTCACCGTATTGGTTCGGCTCATAACCTTTGGTTGAACCGAAGTTCCCGTCGACACGCATTGCACCGTCGCGGTGGTAGCTATGCACAGGACAACGTGGTGCATTCACTGGAATCTGATGATGGTTAACGCCTAGGCGGTAACGCTGCGCATCACCATAAGCGAACAAACGACCTTGAAGCATACGGTCTGGAGAGAAGCCAATGCCCGGAACAATCGCCGCAGGGTTAAACGCAGACTGCTCAACTTCCGCGAAAAAGTTTTCAGGGTTACGGTTTAGCTCAAACTCACCTACTTCAATCAATGGGAAACGAGCATGTGGCCAAACTTTGGTTAGATCGAATGGATTAAATTCTACTTCGTTTGCTTCCGCTTCTGTCATCACCTGAATTTGCATTGTCCATTTCGGGAAGTCGCCATTTTCAATGCTATCGTAGAGATCACGCTGGTGACTCTCACGATCTTTACCAACCAACACTTCAGCTTCTTGGTCAGTTAGGTTTTTGATGCCTTGCTGAGTTTTAAAGTGGAACTTGACCCAAACACGCTCATTGTCCGCATTAATCATACTGAAAGTATGACTGCCGTAACCATTCATATGGCGATAAGTCGCAGGAAGACCACGATCACTCATCACGATAGTGACTTGGTGGAACGCTTCTGGCAATGACGTCCAGAAATCCCAGTTGTTTTCAGCGCTACGCATGTTAGTGCGAGGGTCACGTTTTACCGCGTGGTTCAAGTCAGGGAATTTTAGTGGATCGCGCAAGAAGAATACTGGCGTGTTATTACCGACCAGATCCCAGTTACCCTCTTCCGTATAGAACTTTAGCGCAAAACCACGAATATCACGCTCAGCGTCTGCTGCACCGCGCTCACCAGCTACTGTCGTAAAGCGTGCAAACAGCTCAGTTGTTTTGCCAACTTCAGAGAAGATAGCTGCTTTAGAGTATTTAGTGATGTCGTTAGTCACCGTAAATTTTCCGTAAGCACCAGAGCCTTTTGCGTGCATGCGTCGCTCTGGGATCACTTCACGGTCAAAGTGCGCGAGTTTTTCTAGAAACCAAACGTCTTGCAGGAGCATTGGACCACGTTTGCCCGCAGTCATAGAGTTTTGGTTATGAGCAACAGGGCAACCTGCTGCGGTGGTGAGCTTCTTAGTCATATTGGGGTGTCCTTTAATTTATATTGAATCCAGTCAATTTCATGACAGCAAGTGAAGGATAACGATCTTCCAGCTGCCTTTTTATAAACGTAAATACAAATGGTTTTCCTTTGGCTCTTGCCATGAATTATTGTATGGCAAGAATTTGTTAATGAATTTTGACCAAAATCAAGTTTCATTACCTTTCATTAACCTTGATTCACATTTCTACCTGAGTTTTACAGCAGTGAGTGAAAGTCCCTACACAGCCGTAACCTGATGCAATTACTATACGAATAGAGATACGCTATTGAAAATGGGGATTAATGATTGTTTTGATAGATAATTTCTATTGATAAGGTATTGAGACAGAAGCAATATCTCGGGTTGAAAATATGAGGTTGAACCACCTCACTTCGTAAGACGGTTTTGTTTTTTTGTCTTTAACTAACGCGCTGCACAAACATAGGATAAACCGAGGCAGGATGCCCTTGCTTAAGCGCCTCTAACATTGCCGCAAAATATGGCATTGAGTGTAAGAAGAACTTTTTGTACCCCATACATAGGTGGTTCAAGCCAGGCTCTAGGTCCGCTGTCATCGCAGTGCGCTCTTTCGGACAACCACCATTACACATAGGACGGAAGTGACACTCTCGACACTGTTTTGGCAACGAACGCCATTTGTTGGTACCAAAGTTCACTTGGGTTTGAGATGAAGCAACTGCACCAAGGTCGACCGCATCGATATCACCCACATTATGGTCTTCATAACTATAGTGGTCACAGGAATATAGGCTGCCATCATGTTCTAGCATCATTTGCTGACCACAAGTTTCTGCATGGAAACACATTTGGCTTGGCTGGCCTGCCAGAATACCCAGTGTATTCTCAAAGAACTGAACGTAAACCTTACCCACGTCTTCTTTTCGCCACTCGTCAAAAACATCACACAAGAAATGTCCCCATTGATGCGGTGTGAGTGACCAATCTTTCTCACCGCGTTGATCTAACGGGTGCTCAACGCAAGGCTGGAATTGGATGACACTAGAGCCAAGTTCTTTTAACTTTTGATAAGTCTGTTTGCCTAAATGAGCATTGTCGTTGTGCACAACGGTAAGGGTATTGAACTGCACACCGTGCTTTTTCAATAACTCTAAACCGCGCAATACACGTGAGTAGCTTTCGTTTCCTTTACTATCCGGGCGACCATTGTTGTGGTTCAACTCATCACCATCAATACTCAGGCCAATCAAAAAATTGTTCTTTTTGAAGAATTGCGCCCAGCGTTCATTGATCAAAGTGCCATTACTCTGGAACGTATTCGTTACAGTCATTCCCGGACGTGCGTATTTGCGCTGTAACTCCACCGCTTTTTCATAAAACTCAAGACCACGGAGTGCTGGCTCACCACCCTGCCAGCTAAAATCAACAAAGGTGATGTGCTTAGGTTGTGCGGCGATGTACTGCTGCACATAGGTCTCAAGCATAGCCTCAGACATCTGCATCGTGGCACCAGGCTGATAGCGCTCTTCTTTACGCAAGTAGTAGCAGTAATGGCAATCTAGGTTACACTTCGAACCGACAGGCTTTACGAGTAGATGAAATGGATGAGGTGATGGAATGGTCATTTCGAGCTCCCGAGAATATTTTGCTCATTATCTATTCACGAGTTGACTTAAACCACTAGGAGATTTCCTAAGTCCTGTCTGCCCACGACTTAGGAACAAACAGCAAATCAAACTAGGTTGCGGCTATGTGCCCAAGCAATCAGTTCGGACGCACTGCGTATTTCAAGTTGTTCAATCATCTTATACTTATGATATTCAACAGTTTTTGATGAGATATTGAGCTCTGAAGCGACCTGTTTTGCTGACATCCCTTGCGCCAAATATTTCAAAATATCGAGTTGGCGAGCACTCAAGTCGGTTTTCTGTTCAATAATGTTTTTCAGATCTTGCGGAATATAGCGCTCACCTTGAAGCACTTTTTCTATGGTCGTCGCCAACTCAAATCCTGCTTGGTGTTTAAGCACATATCCATTGGCACCAAACTCATACGCAGCCTTAACAATTTCGGGCTCATCATGCATTGATAGGCAGACAATAGCGCTGTTTGGTGAAGTCCTTTTGAGTAAGGAAATGGTGGTGTTCAGCTGCATTCCCGGCATTGAAATGTCGGTAATGATCAAATCTGGCTGGTGCTGTTTCACCAACTGAACCAACTCATTCGCATCTATAGCCATAGCAAGCACCTGATGCGACGCTTCAATCAAGCGGGCAATGCCCTCACTGACGATCTGATGGTCATCAGCTATAACAACAGTGGCCATTCGTTACTCCTTTCGAGTATGGGCGGAGGGAATCGTCACCTTTACGGTCACTCCCTTCTCTTCGTGATTAGAAAGATAGCTTACCGTAGCACCGATTAACTCTCCACGCTCTATCATTGATCTCAAACCTAACGTTGGTGAATCAAGAACTAATGGATTGTCACTGATGCCAACACCATTATCTTCCACCTCCAATACAACATCACCTTGTGGGTGACGATAAAGTCGAACCCAAACATCGCTTGCTTGCGCATGCTTAACCACATTCGACAGTGACTCTTGAATCACTCGATAGAGATGTAATGCCGTTTCACTATCGAACTCAATCGAATTATCAAGCTCTAAATGACCGTCTAGGCTTGATCGCTTTGTCACCTGCTCTACATACGAGGTGATAGCAGCGTGCAACCCAACACGCTCAATAACAACAGGGTGAAGATGACGCGAAAGGTGTTGAATATCGCGAGTAATATCAGCCAGATCTGAGGCGCACTTCGTAAATGCCGGACGTGCTTGGTCATTACACTGTCCGAGGGCGATTGCCATTTCGATACCGAGTGATGCCAGTCTTTGGCTAAAATCATCGTGCAGATCACGGGCAATCGTTCGTCGCTCTCGCTCTCTTTCATTAACAATGCGGTGGTTGCGGGCAATCACCTCTTTCTCACTGCGTTTGAGGTTCTCATAGTGCATCAAACGCTCGATACTCGATGCAATGATGTTGCCCAGTAGGGTCGCTGAATGGACAAACTCGCTATCCAACTCTTGCTTGGAGACAAAATTGGCACACGCCATCAACCCCCACGGTTTTCCCATCGCTCGAATAGGCACCAACACATGATTCAAAATCGTTTCAGATTGAAGCTGATTCGCCAATTCGAGCAGTTCAGGAGAATCTTTACTAAACACCACCTCCCCTTGCCGAATCAACTCTCGATATCGACGACGAACATTTTCAGGGACAACGGCATCAACCGGAGGGATTCCCTGGCCAAATGACTCATAATGGCGACCTTGGCGAATGGTCGGGTCGATAGGCAAACAGGAGATTCGGTCTACGCCCAATGCAATTCGACTCTCTTCAAGTGCCTCCAAAATGACACTTTCCATACCTGCTGTATGACTATCGAGTAACTTGCTTGAAATCGAAATAAGAACACTGTCTATTGCTGGCAAAATCCTACTCCACCGTAATTTGCTCTGCACAGTTTAACGTCAATTTCTTCAAATAATAAAGTGTTACCGCTCTGTGTTTCGGGGGAATTAGGAATTCTCCTAGTTCATTTCCCCAAGGCCGAAAATCATACTTACGCCCATCTTATCGTAGGAGTGACACATGAAACACTTTACAAAAAGCCTGCTAAACAAGGCTGTACTCGGTACTGCGGCAGTGGCGACATTAGGCGCTGCACCAGCTATCGCGAAAAACACCACAGAGAAACCAAACATTCTCGTCATCATGGCAGATGATATCGGCTGGTCGAACACTTCCGCTTACAACATGGGTATGATGGGCTACAAAACGCCGAACATCGACCGCATTGCAAATACGGGTATGTTGTTCACTGACCACTACGGTCAACCGAGTTCTACTGCGGGCCGTGCTGCTTTTCTGACAGGTCAGCTTCCTATCCGTACTGGTTTGGTTAACGTTGGCCTACCGGGCTCGCCACTGGGTATCCACCCAGAGGACCCAACGCTAGCGGAAGTCCTAAAAGACCATGGCTACTTTAACGTTCAACTTGGTAAAAACCACCTCGGCGACCAAGAGCACATGATGCCACACCGTCGTGGCTTCGATTTCTTCTACGGTAACCTTTACCACCTAAATGCGGAAGAGGAGCCAGAAAATGAAGATTACCCGCAAGATCCCGCGTTCTTCGAGCGCTTCGGTCCTCGCGGTATTGTCACTGGTACGCCTGACGGTCCAACTGAATCAGCGGGTCCTCTAACTCGTAAGCGCATGGAAACCATTGACCGTGAGCTAACAGACATGGCGCTGGACTACCTAGACGACTTCGCTAAAGCAGATGACCCATTCTTCATGTGGTTCAACCCATCGCGTATGCACGTTTGGACTCACCTGAGCGAAGAGTGGCAAGGCAAAACAGGCTACGGTCTTTACGCTGACGGTATGGCAGAGCTTGACCACTACGTTGGTGAGATTCTAGACAAGCTAGAAGAAACAGGACAACGTGACAACACCATCGTTATTTTCACGACCGACAACGGTGCTGAGAAAATGTCTTGGCCAGATGGCGGTAACACGCCATTTAAAGGCGAGAAAGGCCTAACGACTGAAGGTGGTGTTCGCGTACCGTTCATGGTGAGCTGGCCGGGTAATATCCCTGCTGGAACAATCAATAACGGTATCCAATCACATGAAGACTTGTTCACTACGCTTGCAACTATCGCGGGTGAAAAGGACGTTCAAGAGAACTTTAAAACTAAGCATGATGTTTACATCGATGGTTACGATCACCGCAATGCATGGTTTAACAACGAAGACACTGAGCGTAACGAGATCTTCTACTTTGCTGAAACGGGTAACCTAGAAGCAGTACGTGTTGGTAAAATCAAAGCGACCTTCATCCACCCAACAGAAGAGAGCTGGTTCGCTCCGCGTCTTGCATCAACTTGGCCAGAGCTAGTTGACTTGCGTGCAGACCCATATGAGGAAGCTCCTGAGCACTCTATGATGTACCTACGTTGGTTCGGTGAGCGTATGTTCTTCTTCGTACCTATCCAGGTTGAAGTCGCAAAACTTCTACAAACGTTTAACGAATTCCCTCTACGTCAAGAACCAACCGCGTTCAACCTAGAGCGTGTTCTACAACAACTTCCTTACCGTGAAGAGAAGTAAGTTCGATTGAATAACATGACTTTCGATTGAATATCAATAACTAAGGGCATGCGAAGCATGCCCTTTTTACGTTTAGGAAGACTCCTAGTTACCAGCCCTTTCTCACTTCGTTATCCTGTCTTCAATTCCAGTATTATTGAGAGGCAAGCATGAGCTCTTTGCGCCTGAAATTCATCTCGCTACAAGAAAAAATCAACCAGAGTGTTCTGGGTCAAGAGAACACCGTGCAACAACTAGTTATTGCACTACTGGCTGATGGTCATGTGTTATTGCAAGGTCTACCTGGCTTAGCAAAGACACGCAGTGTTAATGCTATGGCAACACAGCTTGCCTGCAACCTCAATCGAATTCAGTTTACACCAGATATGCTGCCGGCCGATGTGACTGGCTGTGAGGTCTACGACAGCCAATCTCAAACCCTAAGCTTCAAACGCGGGCCTGTATTTACCCACTTACTGCTAGCAGATGAAATTAATCGCGCACCAGCCAAAGTTCAGTCGGCTCTTTTAGAAGCCATGGCTGAAGGTCAGGTCTCTGTCGCGGGTGAAAGTCATCCATTACCAGACCTTTTTATGGTGCTTGCCACGCAAAACCCAGTAGAACAAGAAGGCACCTATCCTCTTCCCGAAGCACAGATGGATCGCTTCTTGATACAGATATTGGTGGACTACCCAGACAAAGAGGCCGAGAAGCAAATGTTACGTATGCTTCGCAGTGAACGTTCTATCAACAGCAATGCCTCTTCAGAGTTAACGACTGACGAAGTGCTTACTGCACGTCAGTTAGTGGATCAGGTGCATGTATCGGAACAAGTTGACCAATACATCATCGATATCGTCCATGCAACGCGTTATCCATCCACTGAGCTTGCTACGGTCATTGAGCTTGGAGCAAGCCCAAGGGCAAGCATTGCACTGGATAAATGCGCTCGCGCCCATGCTTGGCTCAATGGACAAGACTATGTGGCACCAGAAAACGTGCGAGCCATTGCTCATAGTGTATTGCGCCACCGCTTAGCGTTGAGTTTTAGCGCGCTAAACCAAGGAGTCACTGCTGAAGCGGTGATCACCCAGCTGCTTGAAAATGTTGGCTTTGCCTAATTCTTGAGTAAATTCAAACGAGTGTTCTCTATGAGTGATTCAAGAATCTACCCCAACATTGATGGACTGGGGCACCTCAGCCAGCTAGGCAAAACCTTGGCCTGGCATCCACCCTATCAGCGCCTTACTCCACTGACAGGTAAGCATCGCAGCCATCAGCGAGGCAGAGGCTTAGACTTTGTAGAGCTCCGTCACTACTATCCGGGTGATGATGTACGTTGTATTGATTGGAAAGTCACTCAACGTACTGGGCAGCCCTACCTGCGAGTGTACGCCGAAGAGAATGACAAGCAAATTGCCCTATTGATCGACCTGAGAAACACCATGTTCTTTGCCTCTGATGGCAGCATGAAATCTGCAATAGCAAGTGAGGTTGCCGCCATTATATCCGGGGGCATTATTCGCGATGGCGACCGACTGGGGGCCGTAGTTTTGACCGCACAAGGAATCATTACTATTCCGTGCAGACGCGGTGAAAAAGCGCTGTTATCAATACTCAATACATTAGTGCAAGAGGCGGGGAAACTGCCCAGTTTGAAACCAAAATCCGTATCCCTAGCTGACGGCTTAGAGACGCTCAACAATCTTGGCTTACGAAACAGCCAATGTTTCATCATCAGTGATTTTCATGATTATGCATCTAGTCATGCCTCGCGCTACCTAGATGCTCTTGCAAAGCACAACAGTTTGATTGGTTTTTCCATCAATGACCCTTTAGAAGAGAAACTTCCCACGCACGATGTGCTCTTTGGTAATCAAGAATTACAGGTAGAAGTCAAGAAACACCAACTCACAGACAAAGCACAGTTTGAAGAGCATGTTGCCGAAGAGAAACAACAGCTCAAAGCACACTGTGACAAGCACCGCTTGCCACTCTTGAACTTTACCACTCATCAAGAGACATGGGCTCAAATGCAATCGCGTTGCAAAAGGGGAAACCAGTGACAACACCACATCAAGGCCAAATTGTTGAATTTGGTAGCCACCTGATACACCGAGCACAGTGGATGGATACTCCCACCGCTGTCTTTTGGCTACCTCAAACCCTTGCATGGAAAATACTATTTAGCATCGCCCTCTTGTCGACCTTAGGCTACTTCATTGTGCGCTACCATCGCTACCTTAAAAATACCTATCTAAGAGAAGCATGGCAGCGATACCTATTACTTGATACCCAACAAGATGGTGCGGCAATTGCCCAACTAATGAAACAAACAGCCCACCAACACTGGCCACTAGCCAACGTTGCGACACTAACAACGGATGAGTTTGCTGATTTTATTATTACCCATAGCGAACGTTCACTGTCCAAGGCCATTTTATTGCAGCTAATGAGCTCGTCGTATCAACGCACCCCTGATTACACCGACGAAATGCATATCCTCACTCTGTCGTGGTTCAGTGAAATAACGCGCCAGAGCGCCAAACACAAAAGAGCAGATAACGTATGCTGAACTTCACTTATCCCTGGCTGTTTCTTCTGCTCATCGTGCCATTTATGGTTGTTATGGCACCAAAGCACACCACTCAAGAAACAGCGTTGCGTTTTAGTTTGTTCCAAAAATATCTCGATATCACTGGCACACAGGCGAGTAAAGGCGCCCTCGTGCTCTCTCCACTTCGCTGGCAACGTTGTTTAGTCGCACTTACTTACCTATCGCTGGTTATTGCAGCAACTAAGCCTATATGGCTTGGTGCGCCGATCACTATCGAAAAAAGTGGTCGCGAAATGATGGTCGCCATTGATCTCTCGGGATCGATGGAAGCAACGGACTTTGTAACCACAGAAGGAGATAGTGTTAGACGCATTGATGGTGTGAAACTACTGCTCGATGACTTCTTATCACAGCGTCAAGGCGATCGCATTGGTCTGATTGCCTTTGGTGATGACGCGTACCTACAAGCCCCATTTACCGAAGATTTTTCGATAATACGTCAACTACTTAGCGAGATGGATGTAAGAATGGCTGGCGCTGGTACTGCCCTAGGTGATGCCATTGGTGTTGCGGTAAACCACTTTTCACAAACGCAGTCCGAGAACCGAGTATTACTCCTACTCACTGATGGTCGCGATACCACTAGCAAGTTTCCTCCGCTGGATGCGGCTAAATTTGCAGGTGACCACGGCATAACCATCTACCCTATCGCCATTGGTGATGCGACGAATGTGGGTGAAGACGGTATTGATTTAGACATGCTCAACCGTATCGCCGACTACACAGATGGTCAGGTTTTTGAAGCCCTCAATGGTGAAGATCTTGCGACCGTCTATGCCACCTTAAATCAACGAGAGGCGCAACTGTTTGATAGCTATACCTTACGCCCTAAAACTGAACTGTTTTACTGGCCACTACTACTCTCACTCTCCCTCAATTTGATCTGTTTGATGTTTGTCATTGGCCAACATCGCCACAAGTTAAGACAAGGAGCGCAGCATGGCTGAGTTTCACTTTATTCGACCTTGGCTGCTGCTTCTATTGCTTCCAATATTGGTACTCTTTCGTTATCTCAAAGCGAGAAAGGAAGCCGAACAGGCACTGCCTATCGCCTCACATCTGCAAGCGCATTTGGCGGCTGGGCAGAAATCAGGGACCTGGTTCAATCCGCAAAATATACTGCCTTGGATGTTGAGCCTGTTGGCGGTGATATCGGCAGGCCCGACTTGGCAGCCTGAGCCGGATTCTCATACTAAAAACCAGTCGCCAATCTATTTTGTTATCGACCTATCCCGCTCAATGACCGAGTCTGATATCGCGCCTAATCGCCTTGAGAACAGCAAAATCAAGTTGGCCGACTTTCTCAGTGAGAAAACCGATGGGGTTATCGGTGCTTATGTCTATGCAGGCAGCAGCCATATGTTGATTCCACCAACAGAAGATAGAGAAGTGCTAGAGCTCTATCTATCAGCGCTTTCGAGCAATATTGTGCCAAGGCAAGGCAAAGATCTCGCGTCCGTACTGTCGCTCATTACGGATGACGCCGCTTTGGGTCTTCCAGGTAGTGTCATCGTGATCTCCGATAGTCTCGACAACAGAGCCCATCAAGCAATCGATGAATTCGTATCCAACACTGAGCACCAGTTGCTGTTTTGGAAATTTGGCTACGCACAAAGCATCAGTACCCCCCGTGGAGCGACGTACCTTCAAAATACGCCGGATAACAGTGATATACGCTCCATCGTCCGTTGGGTTGATGGGTTTCGCTACTTCGACCCTCTTAATGAAGAAATACAGTGGCAAGAGGCAGGCTACTTCCTTGTTTTTCCGACTCTACTACTGAGTCTACTGTGGTTTCGACGCGGTTGGAGCATACGCTGGATTCCAAGTTTTCTAATCTGCGTATTATTGGGGGCGTCACTGACACCAACTCCCACTCAAGCCAGTGCTGGGAGCCAATCCGTAGATTGCGATACGTTGTGGATGAACCTCCTCATGACACCAGACCAGCAAGGGCAATGGTTCTACAACAGAGGAAACTATCAATGCGCCGCCAACAGCTTTATTGATAGTGAGTGGAAGATTCGAGCGTTAATGAAAAACAAGCAGTGGGAGTGGGCGCTCACCATGCTAAACAATCAGCCAGACTCTATCGACAAACGTTTCAATGTCGCATTGAGCTACCTCAATATTCAACGTTTTCGCTCTGCCCAACACTGGTTCGAGCAAGTGCTTGAATTAGCACCGCAACACCCTCAGACCCTTGCAAACCTTGCCCTGCTTGATGAGATATTTGATTTGATGGCTGCTCGCGCCCAAGGGCAAGGCACCGCAGGTGAGGATATGACTGCCGATGTCATCTCAACCTTAGAAGAAGATATGCAGATTGAAGAGCCAGAAGATAAAGTGGAAGTCATCAACAGTGCCGATCTGATGGCAGAAGAGCACCTAACTAAAATTTGGTTAGAGCAAGTGAAGTCTAACCCGGAAGTGTTTTTACGCAATAAGTTCGCTATCCAGTTACAAAAAGCCAGTGAGGTGCAGCCGTAATGCGCTTGATGATTCTCATTCTTACACTCTTTTCTACTCACGCCCTAGCAACCTGGCAAGCTCACTGGTTGGTGGATGGTGTAGACTTTCAAGAACGTCAAAGACACACCATCTACCTCCAACTGCTCAATGATGAGGCTATTGCTGGCGTCATCCACCTTGAACCAGTCACTGCCAAAGGTTTGTTCATCGAGCAAACTTCAAACTTTTGGCAATACGGCTCTTTTCAGCAAGGCAACCAAACCCTCGCACAGGCCGTGCTACGTTTCGATATCTATCCCTCTTCAGACGGTGACTTCACCCTGCCATCAGCAACCATTCAGGTGGGAAGAGGCGAAAACGCTATCACTATCAATAGCCAGCCCAAGACCTTCTCAGTCGCGAAACTGCCCATTGAGTCGAGAGGAAAAATCGTCTCAAGCAAGGTCGCTCTATCACAAACAGCCACCGATGTTGATATTACCGCTGGTGGTGTTGTCACACGTTCCATCAAATTGGAAGTGAACGATCTGCCAGGACATTTCATCAACGACTTACCCCCATTGACCCAAATCGAACATGTCGAACTGCGAACCGGCTATAGCGCCACCAACACAATCACCAATCGCTCGGAACTCTCTGGTTCAAGAACCACCGATTACCACTACCGCTTTGAGCAAAAAGGGAACTACACTCTCCCGCCAGTGCATCTAGAGTGGTGGGATAGCAACACACAACAGGTTAAAACACTCGATTTGAAGGCGATAGAGGTCACCGTAGCCCCGGCGCCGCCTTTGCCACTCTCACAGCGCCTAGAAATCATGATGTTAGAGTCAAAGCAGTGGCTAGAGGACAATCAATGGCTTCTATTTTTGGGGTTGTTAATCATCGGTGTCACCGTCAATTGCAGAGCTGCACTTACCCTGCGTTTTAAGCTGTTACGCAGTAGAGTCAGCCAACTAAGTTCACACGAAGATTATCAAGCAATAAAAACTGCAATATTGGTTGCCACTAGCTCACAACCAACCGCTAAGAAACACTTATATCGCTGGTTATCTCATCAAAGAGTTTATGATGTGCTCGCTCACGATTACGTGTCTACGGAACAAGATGGAGTGAATATTGAAAGGTTTCAAACTTGTAAGCTCATTCTTTTACAAGTTCAAAATCGATGGGCCGCGAGGTATCGGCTAAAACCTTTGAATCATGACTGAGTTTTGGTCAGTCATTACCTTCGAGGTATACGGTTTCGAATATCTTAAGGACACTTAAACTACTTCAGTTGCTTCTGTTGTTCATGCATAAAAAAGCCCGCTGAACTTCAGCGGGCTTCTGTTGACAATAATGCTTAATTACTTAGCAACAGCAGCTTCTAGTTGATGTAGACGACCTTGTAGCATCATCACGTTCTGGTTAAACATACCTGGGTTTAGCACTTGGCTAGCCTGGAATGGGTAATCAGGAACGGTTGCTAGGAACTCATTGATTTGACCTGCAACTGGAACGAATAGCCACATGTTGTCTGCCATCCAACGGATGTACATGCCAGATTCGTGTGGTGCTTTCTCGAATGGGTCAGCACGTAGGTGAACGATTGACGGCCAGTTCGTTTGGAAACGAACACCATCAGAGATGTTACCTTCCATGTGAGCAAACTGAACTTTGAAGTCATCAGTACGAACTGCATCTAGCTCAGCGTTCGCAGAGAAGTACAGTAGACCGTTACGTGGACCTTCTTCCGCTTTACCTTCGAAGAAAGGTAGGAAGTTGTAGCCATCTAGGTGAACACGCCATTGCTTACCGTTGTAACGAGCGCCTTTTTCAGACTTCAGTTTCTCAACAACTTTATCGTCACCTGCTGCAGCTAGAAGCGTTGGGATCCAGTCTTTGTGAGACATCATGTCGTTGATCTTAGTGCCTGGTTCGATAACGCCAGGCCAACGAACAAGCTGAGGTACACGGAAACCGCCTTCCCATGTTGTGCCCTTCTCACCGTGGAAGAAAGTCGCACCGCCATCAGGCCATGTTGCTGTTTCTGCGCCGTTATCGGTTGAGTAGATAACGATAGTATTATCAGCCACACCTAGCTCGTCCAGTTTGTCTAGAAGCACACCAACGTGATCATCGTGCTCTAGCATACCGTCAGCGTAGATAGAAACGCCTGAAGCACCTTGGTACTTCTCTTGTAGACGCGTCCAAACGTGCATACGCGTTGTGTTATGCCAGATGAAGAATGGTTTATCCGCTTTAACTGCACGTTCCATGAAGTCTAGTGATGACTCTAGGAACTCTTCGTCCGCCGTTTCCATGCGCTTACGCGTCATAGGACCAGTGTCTTCAATCTTGCCATCAGCCGTTGACTTGATAACACCACGAGGGCCAAAGCGTTTTTTAAACTCAGGATCTTGTGGGTAGTAGTACGTCTCTGGCTCTTCTTCTGCGTTCAAGTGGTAAAGGTTACCGAAGAACTCATCAAAACCGTGCGCAGTCGGTAGGTGCTTATCTTGGTCACCCATGTGGTTTTTACCGAACTGAGCGGTCATGTAGCCTTGCTCTTTAAGCAGGTCTGCAATGGTTGGCGCCCAATCAGGGATACCGTGGTCTGATCCCGGCATACCAATCGTCAATAGACCTGTACGGAAAGGTTCTTGACCTGTTAGAAATGCAGCACGGCCCGCGGTACAAGATTGCTGACCGTAGTGGTCAGTAAAGATTGCACCTTCATTTGCGATACGGTCGATATTTGGTGTTTCGTATCCCATCATGCCGTGGTTGTAAGCACCGATGTTAAAGATACCGATATCATCACCCCAAATAGCGAGGATATTTGGTTTATCAGCTGCTGCTGCCGCACCCGCTGTTACTAGTGCACCGACGCTAACCGCGACTTTGCTTAGTACATTTGCCATATTGACTCCGAAAAGACGTTTATTAGAAATGGAACAAAGTGCCCGACAACGGAGGTTCTCAATTTAAGTATTGAAAACTCCACTTTGAGGCGGCCTTGAATTCTTCAATATTTAAACGTAACTCAAGGGGTAAAACTGCTTATAAGGGATATAACCAAAAGTTATTCAAAGAAATAGTGTGACGGCAATCCACTTTACGCTATCACTGCCCAATCTTGAGCAACCTATACACACAAAGCCAAACTTAGCACTGACGGGAATTATCCATAGAAAAAGTGATGATATTTGGACGATCTATCTATTCAGTGATACCGAGTATAACCAAAGGTTATTCTTAATTTAGATAGAATTAGTGCCTTATTTATTGTTGGTTTAGGTATGGCTATGACTCTTTCTACAGATGCTCAACACGCGTTTAAGGTGATTACACAACAAGTTTCAACTCAAGTTGTTGGACAAGCTCATGTAGTTAAAGCTTTAACGATTGGTTTGTTAACCAAGGGGCATATCTTACTTGAGGGACTGCCTGGCACCGCAAAGACAAGAGCTGTCAAATCATTAGCAGAGGCATTAAGTGCTGAGTTTGCTCGTATTCAGTTTACACCTGACCTGCTGCCATCCGACGTGACGGGGACAGAGACTTATCAAGAGTTGGACGGAAAACCGCAGCTCAATTTCCAGCCTGGACCCATCTTTAACAACCTTGTATTGGCAGATGAAATCAACCGTGCACCCGCTAAAGTACAAGCAGCTCTGCTCGAAGCCATGGCGGAATACACCATTACGGTTGGCGGAGAAACCCACGCTCTGCCAGACCTATTTATGGTGCTCGCCACACAAAACCCGGTAGAGCAAGAAGGCACTTACCCACTGCCTGAGGCACAAATGGACCGCTTTATGCTCAAGGTCAATGTGAGCTACCCAGATGCCGAAGCAGAGAAAGAGATCATTCGTTTAGTTCGCTCGGAAGAGCTTGGAAAAACGTCGACGGATTCGTCACAACTGCAAACCATCACACCAGACCTGGTGCTATTGGCCCGTGAGCAGGTATCCCAAGTGGAGATTTCCGATCTGTGCGAAGACTACTTGGTAGCACTGATTATGGCAACCCGATCCCCTGAAGCCTATCCAGACACCAAGCTTGCTGCATGGATTGAAGTCGGAGTCAGCCCAAGGGCCTCCATTGCACTCGACAAGTGTGCAAGAGCCAACGCGTGGCTGGAAGGACGTGACTTTGTGCTGCCTGATGACATTCGCGCTGTCGCGCAAATGGTCCTGGGCCACCGTATTACCCTTTCTTACGATGCGCTGGCTGACGGCGTGACTCAAACCGATGTTGTGAATGAGTTGCTTGATCATGTATTGATCGGTTAGTAGGGCCAGCCATGATTAAACCTACTAGAGCACCACTGAGTTTAGCCCATGATCCCAGGCTACATTGTGACTACGCACAACTGGTGCGGATGCAAGCTCACGCGACGTCATTTAACCTGCTGCCGAATGCCAAGATCGGCACACCGTTAGATGGTCGCCACACCTCCAAGCTACGTGGTCGTGGACTCAATTTTGAAGAGCTACGCCATTACCAATTGGGTGATGACATTCGCAACCTAGATTGGAAGGTTACCCTAAGAACCGGTAAACCGCACGTTCGCGGATACAGTGAAGAGAAAGATCGCAACGTCATCCTGTGTGTGGACCAACGTAGCTCGATGTTCTTTGCCTCGATTGAGGTAATGAAATCGGTCATCGCTGCCGAAGTTGCAGCGCTGATCGGTTGGAGAGCTCTAAGGGAGAGCGATCGCGTCTCAAGCTTCATCATTACCGATCATGGAATCCAAAAAGGCAAAGCCACTCGCAATCAAGGTGGCTTTCTCGCGTTTCTTAAAAAGCTATCAAAAAGCAACCTTACCTTGAACGCTCGGCCTTCCAACACCCGTGTTCCTTCGTTTAGTGACCTACTGCAGCAGCTCTCACGTCTAGGCAGTAGCGGTAACACGATATTCATCCTTAGTGATTTAAGCGACATGACGGAAACTGACATTGATCGTTTACACGCACTGCAACGCAATAACGACATTATCCCCATCACCATCACTGACCCTGTTGAACAAGCACTGCCCTCACAGTTGATTGAGACACAGTGGAAAGTCGGAGATGGCGACTATCAAATTAGCCTCGATAGTGAAAAGCAGCGTCAACTGATCAACCAGTCTTTTTCATCCCGAGCACAATCAAGAGCACAAAACTTAAGTCGCTTGTTGAGCAGCAAAAAGCTGCCGTTGATCGAGTTGACAACCGATGGTGAGCACATCCGACAGTTTACCCAATGCGCAGGAGGACATGCATGACTATCCACCAGCCGCCGAGTACCTATATTCTGCGTTATTTCCAAGACGTAGAAGTGTTACAACCGATCTCTTGGTACCCACAAACACTAGGCTGGCAGATCTTAGGGGCGATTGCCCTCGCTCTGCTCGCCTATGGCATGTATGCTCGCCTGACTATCTGGTATCACAACCGATACCGCAGTGAGGCCAAACAAGCCATAGAGTCACTCTCGCTAGAAAATGAACAGTTCCCTAGAGAGCTGTTTACCATCATGAAGGTCGTACTAAACTACCTTTCTCCGGGCAACAGCACGGCGTTCGGCTCGCCCTTTTTTCAAACCCTAGACAGCTACCACTCGCTATCTCTCCCTCAGCCGCTTCAGCAACGCTGGACATTGAGCTTGGTGAGTTGTCATGTACATCTCAGTGATTCAGAGAAACAGCAACTCAAACACTACTGCCTAGATTGGTTAAAGCAACATGAGGTAGCTTCTCTATGACGTGGTGGAATATCGAATTTGTGTACCCATTGTGGTTCCTCTTGCTGCCAGCGCCAGCGCTCATCGCGTGGCTAGCCCCCGCGTATCAGACGCAGCAATCAGTGATTAAAATACCCTTTTTTCAGCTCATCATTGATGCGCTTGGTGAAACGCCACAAAAAGGGGCAAGCTTGCTGACGCCAAAATGGTGGCAGCGAGGAACACTGCTTGTTAGCTGGGTATTGATTGTCACGGCGCTCACGCAGCCCACCGTTCTCGGTGAGCCAGAAACCCGCCAACTTGAGGGACGGGATATTATGATTGTACTTGATCTCTCAGGCTCAATGGGCGAAAGAGATTTCCAGCAACCTAATGGGGAGAAGATTCACCGTCTCGACGCGGCAAAAATGGTACTCAATGAATTCGTTGCTTTACGTGAAGGGGATCGCCTCGGGCTGATCCTTTTCGGTGATGCGGCTTTCGTTCAAACGCCGTTTACTGCGGACCATGCTGCATGGCTCAACTTACTGCAACAAACCGATGTCGCTATGGCAGGACCCAGCACGCACCTCGGCGATGCGCTCGGACTCGCCATCAAAGCGTTTGAACACGGCACAAACCAACAAGAGAAAGTGGCGATCATTCTCACTGATGGTAATGATACCGGCAGCTTTGTAGAGCCGATAGAAGCAGCAAAAGTCGCTGCCGCAAAAGAGATTAAAATGCACATCATCGCCATGGGTGACCCAACCACTGTAGGTGAACAAGCCCTCGATATGGCAGTAATTCATCAAGTCGCTAGCCTGACAGGTGGGGAAGCCTTTGCAGCCCTGAACCGAGAAGAGCTGCTGGCTGCTTATGAGATGATCAATCAACTCGAGCCGCAGCTGTATGAGAGCCAAACTCACTGGCCAAAAATCAGCCTGCACTCGCATCTACTTGGCATAGTAATCATCATCTACTTAAGCGCTTTCACTGTCGCGACCATCCAAAGAAAAAGGCGCAGAGCCACTTCAAGTCAAACGACATTGAGCAAGGAGGGCAACCATGTTTGATTGGCAAAACTGGCAGCTATTTTTTACCCAGTTCCATTTCATTCGTCCGCTGTGGCTGCTCGCTTTCATCCCTGCCGCTCTTCTGATCTACTCGCAATGGGAGAAGGTAGATAATAATGACTGGCAGCAGTCCATTCCTTCGCATCTCAAACAAGCGTTAACCCTGCACGACAGTGGCTGGCAAAGTCAGCTGCCACTGAAGATACTTGGCCTAATGTTGGGCCTTGCGATCATTACTTGCTCCGGCCCAACATGGCAACGAGAGGCCTCACCCTTTGGTGAAGATAAAGCTCAAGTCGTGTTTGTTCTAGACGTCAGCAGCTCAATGACACAAACCGATGTACCACCGACGCGATTAGAGCGTGCTAAACACAAGATCACCGATCTGATTAAACTACGTGGCGGCGGCAACAACGCTCTCATTGCTTACGCTGGCAGCGCACACATTGCCATGCCAATGACACAAGACGGCGCAATTCTCACGCCATTTTTGCAAGCCATTGAGCCGCAAGTGATGCCTGTCGCGGGTAAATCGCTGGCAAGCACCCTTCCCGTTATTGAGTCACTCCTCTCCCCTGATTCAGGCGGCAGTGTGGTTTTGTTCTCTGATGGTGTCAATGCGAATGATATTGATAGGGTTGCTGACTATTTCAACCGCACCTCAAACTCGCTAGTCATATTGGCTATCGGCAATAGAAGCTCCAACTCCTCTAACCCTACTGGTTTTGAGGATCTGGGACGACTTGCTCGCAGCGCCAATGGCAATCTAGTGGAGTTATCGATCGACAACAGCGACATCAAGCAAATTGAACGCCTCATTGAACGTAATATGCAGCTCAACGGTGACAGCACAATGCCTTGGAAAGATATGGGCTATGCTCTGTTGCTACCGATCGTTCTGTTCACCTTACTTTGGTTTAGAAAGGGATGGCTAGTGCAGTGGGCCATTGTGGCTTGTCTGGTTACACCGAGCCTATTGCTTAGCCATAATGTCGTTGCTGCCGAGAACGAGTTAGAGACAAAAACACATAGCGAACTTCCCTCCCCGCCTTCAGAGTTAAAACAGTTTTGGTGGGATTTATGGTTTACTCGGGATCAGCAAGGGCAGCGCCTGTTTGACCAAGGACGATATCTAGAGGCGGCTTTACAATTTGAAGACCCTCTTTATCGTGGCGTGGCCTACTACTATGGCCGCGACTACCTACAAGCGCAGGCTGCCTTCATTGAGGCCGACCAAGATCTTGCCTTGCTCTATGCTGGCATGGCATTGGCGCGTCAGCGTGAATACCTGGCAACGCGTCAACTATTTGAAAGTCTCTTAAGCAAGGAAGAATTAGATCCCAATATTCACGTGACGGCAAAGCAAAACTTGGCTGCAGTGAACGCTATCATCGAAGAGATCGAGCGTTACAGTGAAAGCCAAAGAAACAGCATCTCTGAAAAGCCAGAGGAGTCTATCGAACTGGGAGATAACCCTCAGACAAGTGAAGGGGCTGAGGAAGAGGTTGTGCAAGAGCTGCTGATGAGTGAGACCTTAAATGCAAATGAGATTTTAGGCAGCGAAGAGCTCGCCAAGCGTTGGCTTGACCGTATTGAGTCTGACCCAAGTTTGTTCTTACAAAACAAGTTCTATTTGCAGCTAGAGTCAGATCAGCTCGACTTGAATAACAATGACAAGGAGTAACCCAATGCGCATATTCAAAAACTTTCTGCTTTGGGGTCTCAGCTTTGCTTTGTCATTCAGTAGTTTTGCTGGAAGTGGCGATTTAGCGCCGACATCACAAAAACACCCTGAGATTGAAATTCGATCTTGGCTCAAAACAGAGGGTCAGAGCGATCACGATAACTCGCAAACGCTAGACGTTGCCCAAAAGCAGCAAGTGATTATGGTGATTGAAGTCGCCACACCGAGGTGGTTCACCGGAGGGACTCAAATAGAGCTGCCTGAAGTGAGCAATGCCATCATTATGCAGCGTAACCAATTTGCCACCAACCTGACAGAAAGACGCAATGGGCAAACGTGGGCCAAGCAGCGATGGGAGTTGACTATTTACCCTATCAACAGTGGTCAAGTCAGCATTCCTCCAACGAAAGTGGATGTCGCCTTTTCCTCATCCGAAGGGGGATCGCGCTATGCCACCTTGTATGCCGCGCCTCAATTATTTGCTGTTCACCTTCCTAGCCCACGGCTCACCCAGACAAGCAACTGGTTCTCAGCGTCAAACGCAACGATAGAGCAGGATTGGCAGATTACATATCAAGACTCTGAGACTAAGCGCTTTAAAGTGGGTGATAGTGTTACCCGTACGCTGACGTTAAAAGCTGAAAACTCACTCTCAGTTTTACTACCAAGTGTTCTACCGACACACTCAACCAAAGCGTTCCAACGCTATATCACCACCAATCAACTCGATGACGCTCAGATGCGCGGGCGCTATTACTCGACTCGTACCGAGCAACAAACGTATCTGCTCCAGCAAGGCGGCAAAATTGTACTGCCTGAATACCGAGTCCAATGGTGGAATACGCAAACAGGTGAGCTGGAATCAATGGTTATCGCAGGGTTAAGCCTTGAGGTCTCCCACACTTTTACC
Organism: Vibrio astriarenae; assembly: GCF_010587385.1. Classification (NCBI taxonomy): domain Bacteria; kingdom Pseudomonadati; phylum Pseudomonadota; class Gammaproteobacteria; order Vibrionales; family Vibrionaceae; genus Vibrio; species Vibrio astriarenae. The sequence continues at coordinate 1,657,209 of NZ_CP047476.1, read as the reverse complement.
TCTTTCTTATCTGCATATTGGCAAATCATCGCTATGACTGGCCTCATTTTGGGCGCTTTGATATTGCTAATTTTGACCAGCTATCGCTACTACCAAACCCATCCTCTACCAACATGGGTGGAGTTTGCTTTAGCGATAACCAGAAAACAGTCACAACAGATAAGGAAGATACTATATGTTCGAGCAAGGCTTAATCACGATAGCGATACATTAAAACAGGTATCAACGGAACAAACGTGGCAAACCGAAAGTGAAGCCATACAAACCAAAGATATAGCGGCAGTGGTTGCTAAGTCTGCATGGCTGAAAACTCAAGAAACTAAGGCTAAAAAGAGCAGGTTCACTCGGGTAATACCAAAAGCGCTACCCTCATTAGAAAAGCGTTACTAAAGTGTGATAGTTCTATCTTCAAGTTACACATTTAAGGTTACTTGAGAATATCTTACCTGTTACTATTGCCGACAGTACACGCTGCGGCAATAGTGAGTTTTTTTATGAAAAATAATGAGTTGAACCTAATCCCTATCTTCGTAGCTATCTATGAGGAGCAAAGCCTCTCGAAAGCTGCCACGCGCTTAGAGATTAGCCAGCCTGCCGTTAGTAAAGCGTTATCTCGCCTACGTGATATTTATCAAGATCCACTATTTAACCGCTCAACGGCTGGCGTCGAACCGACCGGTTTTTCCGTCGATATCTACCCAGCAATGGCGGCTGCACTGCAAAATTACAAATCTACATTGATTTCCTCGCGTGATTTCGCCGCTGAAAAGTCTAACCGTGTTTTGTCCATTGCGTGTTTGTCTTCTATCTCATACCACCTGATGCCGGCAGTGTTTGCTAGAATTCACAAGATCGCCCCCAATATCTCGCTCGATATTCATCCTTTGTTTGCTGAAGACTATGAGTCAGACCTCAGGCTTGGTAAGTACGATTTAGTGCTCGATCTCGAGCCACAAGGTAGAACAACGCTGAAAACTGAAGTGGTATTAAGGGGAACATTTAAGGCGTGTTGTCGCGGAGACCATCCGAGAATCAAACCGGGCGAGCTGACAAAAGAGCAGTTTAATCAAGAGGAGCATGTGGCGATTTCACGCTGGCACAACCGTCGCCACATATTAACCGACCTTGGCGTCACGGAGCTCGAGAATCGTAAAGTCATCTACAGTGCACCTGGGCTACTTGAAGCTATTCCAGTGATTGCTATTTCAGACTGCATCTCGCTAGTGCCAAGTATTATGGCGCAAGAGTGTGAGCGCCTATATGGCTTCCAAGTGCATGACGTTCCTTTCGAAATCTCAGCACAAAATGTCTGCTCAATTTGGCACCCGAGCCGAAACCACGATGCTGCGCATCTGTGGTTGAGAGCCCAGATCCGCAGCTGTGCAAAAGACTTAGAATTTATTTAGCGGCGTTATTTGGCATCTTTGGCCAAACGCAGCCCCATATCGGACATTAAAATCGATTGAGAAGCAAAATCTCGACGGTAGTTCTCAGACAGTTCAGGCTCATAAGCAAAACTTCCACCGCGCACGGTCTTGTGTGCAAGATGACTCGCTTCGTCTTTAATGTTGGCTGGATTATTTGTCGGCCCAAATCGATAGAAAGTATCGTCGAATGAATCGATTACAAACTCTCCAACATTACCGGTCATATCATACAGCCCCAACTCATTCGGTAGCTTTTGTCCAACAGGCTGGGCACGATTGTTAGAGTTGCCGGCATACCAAGCTACATCCTCGATATTGTCTGAACCAGCATAGCGATACCCTTGGCTCTTATTCCCCCCCTTAGCGGCAAACTCCCACTCTGCTTCCGTTGGCAAACGATAGTTTTCACCAGTCAACTCATTGAGCTGCTCGACAAAGTAAACCGCATGCTGCCAGCTCAAGTTATTCACAGGTGTCATTGGATCTTCTTGGAAAAAGCTCATCGATGAGCCCATCACACTATGGAACAGCTCTTGAGTCACTTCAAACTGTGCAATGTAAAAGCTATCTACCGTCACTTCACGCGCTGGTCGCTCAACGGTTGTCGCCTCTTTGGCGTCCGAACCACGAATATAATGACCACCTTCAACCAACACCATTTGGCTGTTGATCGAGGCTGCAATCGGGTGTTCAGGTTTGGTCGCACACCCGGTTAAAGCGATGGACATCAATAATGCTCCTGGGAGCAATATCTTGTGATAAGAAAGCATAATCAAGCCTCATATTTCGATGAGTAATCAGAAGGGACAAGATTACCAGTTCTCCCCATAACAATTGGTTATATCCCGTATAAGGCGCGCTCTGCCCCTCTAAAGCTTATGATGCTAGCGTTAACAGTTTTAAAGGGTTTATCTATGCTCCTATCTCAAGGTCCACAGTTCAAAGGCAAAGCCTCAAAGCGCCTTCATGTCATGGCGAAACCGATCGGCGCTGCCTGTAATATTGACTGCACCTACTGCTATTACCTCAGTAAGCAGGACTTGCTTGAGTATAAAAAAGGTTGCTCGCCTAAAATGGATGATGACATGCTTGAGGCGTATGTTCGTCAATACATTGAGGCGCAGAACACCCCTGAAATCATCTTCTCATGGCAAGGTGGCGAGCCAACCATGCTCGGTCTTGAGTATTTTGAACGCATAGTCGAACTGCAAAAAAAATATCAGCCAGAGGGGATTCAAATCTCCAATGATCTGCAAACCAACGGCACCTTGCTCAATGACAAGTGGTGTGCGTTCCTTGCTAAAAACAACTTCCTCGTTGGCCTAAGCATCGATGGCCCCGAAATGCTGCACAATGCTTATCGCACCAACCGTGCAGGTAAGGGCACCTTCAAGCAAGTGATGGAAGCGGTAGAGTTGCTGCACAAGCATCAAGTTAAATTCGCGACACTAACGTGTGTCAACAACCTCACCAGTCAAAACCCGCTTGAAATGTATCGCTTTCTGCGTGATGAGGTTCGCTCTCCACAAATGCAGTTTATCCCGATTGTGGAACAGAAAACCTTCCGCACAACGGCGCCACAAAAGTGGCAGCCAGAAGAACAACCAAAACAAGGCGATAAACGCCTTATTCCGGGCAATGCTAACTCTGTGGTTGAGCCGTGGTGTGTATCAGACCAAGCTTGGGGTAATTTCCTTATCGCGATCTTTGATGAGTGGGTGCGAAACGACCTTGGTAAAGTGTTTGTTCAGTATTTTGAAGCCAGCCTAGAGGCGTGGATGGGTCGCCGCAACCCATTGTGCACGCTCAGTGACCTGTGTGGCAAAGGCTTGGCGATGGAACCAAACGGTGATGTGTTCACCTGTGACCACTATGTCTACCCAGAGTACAAAATTGGTAACATTCATCACCAGAAGCTCGACGACATGGCCTATGGACCAAAACAACAAGAGTTTGGCTTTGGTAAGTCTCGCACTCTGACAAGCCAGTGCCAAGGCTGTGATTATAAGTTTGCGTGTCACGGCGAGTGTCCAAAAAACCGCTTTATAAAGACCAGAAACGGCGAAGAGGGCCTGAACTACTTATGTGCAGGATGGCATAAATTCTTCTCACATGTCGACAAGTCGATGGCTTATATCTTGAGAAAGACAGGTCACCCCGTTGCGCATGGCAAGTACAGTGATGCCGAGATGCGCAAGCACTATCAAGCCCAAATGGCGCCAAGCTATCAAACCAAATTCTAAACAGGTGAACCGATGAAAAAATTCACTCTATGCCTTTTAGTGACACTCTTGTCTTTGAGCGCAATGGCAACGCCCACAGCGCAAGGCCCGCTGCGTGCAGAAACGGTAGTTGCACAAGATGCTCCTAAAGATATGTCGCAGCTCTCTTACCAGGCGCAAGATGTTCGCCTGAGCGATGAGGAGCGTGCCGCAGCCCTCAGAGCACTGGGTCAACAACCGAGTCAAAATGGGCTGGTTGCGGTAGCCCGAGCGCTAAAAGACGAAAGCCCAGTGCTTCGTGAAGCGGCAGTGATCGGCGCAGCACCTTACCAACTGGAGCATCGTTGGACGATGCTATCGCCACTACTCAATGATGAAGTGAAGTCCGTACGCCTCTCAGCAGTAATGAGTCTTATCTCTGGCTATTCACAACTTGATGATCAGCAAAAAGCGGACATGCGCGCCACAATTACTGAGCTCAAAGAGTTTCTGCCCACTCAAGATGATCTCGACTCTCAATTGTTACTAGCAGATGTTCTGCGCTGGACGGGAGATTACGCTAACGCGGAAGTGAAGTATAAAAAGCTACTTGAGCAAGATCCACAACGCGCAGACTTATGGCTCAACTTGTCTGATAACTATCGAGCGCAGCATAAAGATCAAAAAGCCGTAGAGATACTCGACCAAGCTATCTTAACCATTCCTGAGAATGGAGACTTTCACTATGCCAAATCGCTTGCACTCGTACGACTAGACAGCCGCGACTTAGCAGCAGGCGAGATGGAGAAAGCAACGCAACTCAAGCCGGAAAATAGCTATTACTGGTACTTAAATGGGGTATTGCAAGAGCCAATAAACTTGGATAACTCAGTAGCGTCGTTTGAGACAGCGTATATGCTGTCAGGGTCTTCGGAGCACCTTTACGCCCTTTGCGATATCTATATTCGCAGCGACCACGATAACAGCCAAGTGTGTCTTGATGCCCTATCACAGCAAGCACCGCCTTTTGTGATTGAGCAGCTTCAAGCTCAAATGTCGAACTAGCACTCACAAAGCCCAAGTCCTGCTTGGGCTTGATCGTCTCTGAAGTGTAAATTAGGGAAATTCCTAGTTAATCTCTAATGATGAAGCGCGTAATGTTCAAAGTGATTTGTCAGCTAATCTGAGAGAGTGTTTACTATGAAATTTGTCAAAATCACATTGCTGCTTGCTGCTCTAACCTGTTCAAGTGTCTTCGCACAAACGGCGAAAACACCGCAAGCAAAAGAGCAGCAATCAAACCAACCGATTGTCATTACCGGCGAGCGTATTCAACCACTTTCAGATATCCACTGGCGTATCAAAGTCTCCCACACAGAAGCAGTTAAAGCGCGCTGTGTGGGCTTCGACGCTGATGAAACCGCTGTCGCGATAGACTCTATTGTTATCTACCCCCCCTATTCGGTGTCCAATATGTACACCCGTGAAGATGATGGCGATATCACAGAGGCAAAATGCTGGATAACCAGCACACGAGCAGAAGACCTAGCCCGCGACTATATTCGCCAAACTATCGACTGAGACGCACTGATTGGTAATGGTTGTTTATAGTACGAATAAGCGGCAATTTACTCGGATCAATCTAATATGTTTTATATACCAACACATTAAAAAATACGTCCTCTCGGACAATAGCAACGTCAAATAATGGAATAACAATATGAAAAACCTTGCTGTCAGTACCCTCGCACTCAGTGTCATGCTCTCATCGCATGCCGTGATGGCAGAGCAAGCCCAACCAAAGCTGATTCTTCAGGTCACTGTTGATGCCCTGCGTGGTGATCTCCCAGATCGTTTCAAACACAACTTTGGTGAAGGTGGTTTTAACCTGCTTCTCAATGACGGTATCCACTATACCAATGCTCACTACCAGCATTCCAATACAGAAACGATTGTGGGCCACGCAGCCCTCGCGACGGGTGCGCCACCCGCAGTCAACGGCATGGTGGGTAACCTATGGTATGACCGCACACAAGAGCGCGTGGTCTACAACATTGAAGATGCCAACTACAACCTATTAGCCAGCGGTGCTGACGTCGATCAATCAACCGAGATCGACTCGACGCAGCGCGCTGCTCAAGGCGATGGTCGCTCACCTGCAAACATTCACACCTCTACCATTGGTGATGAGATCGTCAAGGCTTATCACGGTCAATCTCGCGCGTTTTCCGTCTCATTTAAAGACCGTGGGGCAGTCTCGCTGGGCGGTGAGCTCGGCAAAGCATTCTGGTTCTCTAAATCCGCCAATGCGTTTGTGACTAGCGATTACTACTATGACGCGAACCCAACTTGGGTAGACGAATGGAACGCCAAAGGGTTTACCCAGCAATATGGAAGCAAACGTTGGGAACTATCGCTACCGCAAGAGAAGTATCTCTTCGCAGGCGATGGTGATGTGGAATACAAAATCGATCTTGCAAACTTCAGTCGCAGCTTCCCACACCCATACGGCCCAGCAAGTTTCCCATACTTTACGACACTTCTGAGCTTAAGTCCGGCGGGTGATGAGATTGTTGCTGATTTCGCCAAAGAAGTGATTGATGCTGAGAAGTTAGGGCAAGGTGACTACCCTGATTATCTGTCCGTCAGTTTCTCGGCAACAGATTACGTTATTCACATGTACGGCCCTTCAAGCATCGAAGCGGAAGACAACCTGATTCGTCTAGACCGCACTCTCGCTGACCTATTCGCCCATGTTGATAAAACTGTCGGCCTAGAAAATACCTTGATCGTTTTATCTGCTGATCATGGTGCTCCCGACGTTCCTGGTTACGTGAATGCGCTTGGTGGCAACAAAGCCGACTACTTCGGCATCGAAAAAATGAAGCAATCCGGCGTGTTTGAGGCGGTTGAAAAGCGCTTTGGCCTCGGTGAAGACGTGGTTCGCCAGTATGCCGACCCATACCTATACCTCAACCATGAGCTAATTGGAGCGAAGGGCTACAATTTAGCAGAGGTTCAGGCGTATATTGCTCGCTTGCTTGAGAACATCAACGGTATCAACCAAGCCATAACAGCAACTGACATCATGAAAGGCCAATTGGCAGATACGCGTATCAATCAACTTGTCACCAATAACCATCACCCAATTCGTTCGGGCGACATCTACATCGTTTACGAACCAAACGTCTACATCAACGACTTTGACGGCTTGAAGGTCGCCTCCGTGCATGGTTCGCCATGGCGCTATGATACGTTTGTACCGGTGATCTTCGCGGGTATGAATATTGAGGGTCAACGTATTAGCCGTGAAGTGACGCCTTATTATATTGCGCCAACCATTTCGCAGTACTTGAGAATTACCTTCCCGACAGGCTCGGCAGGGGAAGTGCTGAACGAAGTGATTGAGTAAACGTGTTCGTGCTGGCTGTACGTTGTGATAGGCTAAGCGCCTTAACGTGTACGGCCATTGGATACTTCAATACCGACACGAGACTCGTTCAACGATGATAAAGTCATCCACTCAACACAAAGATTAGCCGTCATGATTGAAAGAAAAGAGATGAAACAGCGCATGAGCCGCGCTGTGATTCATAACGATACCATTTACCTTTGTGGTCAAGTTGCCAAAGACTCAACCAAAGACATCACAGAGCAAACCGCCACCATGCTTGAAAAAGTCGATGAGTTACTGAACAACTATGGCTCAGACCGTGAGTCTATTTTGTCAGCAACGATCTACATTAAAACGATGGATGATTTTGCTGAAATGAATGCGGTATGGGACAACTGGATTCCTGAAGGTCATGCCCCCGCTCGCGCATGTGTTGAAGCATCAATGGCTCGTGAAGAGCTGCTGGTTGAGATTTCAGTGATTGCTGCGGTAACGCGCAAGTAACTTTCGTGGCTGTCACGACTTTAGTAACGTTCTAAATTACATTTTTAGAGCCCACTGACCAAAGGCACAATCGACAACATGTTCAGGACAATGCTCATGATGACTTGCGCATTGTCCTTCATCCTCAAGATTTTGATACACTATCACCTTACTCAACTCACCTCAGTCAGTGTCAAATTTAATGACACCACACAATGTCAACTAACCTGCTGATTCATAATGACTTTACTCGAGTGGTGAAGTTACCAACTGAGAGTAAAACATATTTAATCATTGAGAGTCGCGTCGGCAATCGCCATCATTAGCCCCAGATTCTCAACCAATGACTTATTATGGCTATCTCACAAACCCAATTTGAAAAGCAAACCCTTAAATTCTCTGCAGTGCTATCACTGAGCTTCGCGATTCTGGGTGTCGTGTTGGGGTGGCTGGTTGGCTCACTTGTCATTATTTTTGACGGTGCTTACTCATTAGTCAGTCTTCTACTGACTCTACTTTCTCTGGCCGTGTCTGCCTTTATCGCAAAACCGGCAATGAAGGCCTTCCCTTTCGGTAAAGCGGTTCTTGAACCTTTAGTGATCGCGATTAAAGGGGCTGTAATCCTCGGCCTGGTTGTCACTTCTTTGTATAACGCGGTTATTGCGTTACTTGAAGGTGGTCGAGACGTTGATGCAGGCATCGCCTTTATCTTTGGTATCGTCAACGTGATTGGCTGTGCGTTCGGCTGGTGGTATGTTGCGAAAAAAGCACGTCTGTGTTCAACGGGACTTATTGAAGCGGAAACCAAACAGTGGAAAATGGATACCCTGATCAGTGTGGCAGTTGCACTCGGTTTTATTGTGGCTTTGATCCTGAGTAACACCTCAATGGCACAATACGCAGGTTATGCTGACCCAATAATGATGCTCATCATGGGTTTCTATTTCTTGAAAGTACCTTCTGAGATGTTAATTCAAGCGTTTCGTGAGCTACTAATGATGGCACCACGCAAAGAAGTGACACAGAAAGTTGAGCGTGAAGTCGAGATGATCAATGAAAACTTGGAGTCTGATATTCAAGTTGTCGCGGTAACCAAAGTAGGTAAGCAACTACTGGTAAAACTTGATGTTCACGCCAACGACAACGAGCTAGACATTAAAGAGCTGAAAAAGACCCGTGCACGATTAAAAGAGAGGCTTTCTATTTTGCCGATGGATCTTAATCTTATCCTCAATGTTGCCTGTTAACAACAAAGCGCCTGATCCCAGGCGCTTTGTCAATTTCCGAATCCGTATTGGTCAGCCACGATAGTAACGCTGAGGAACAAACGGCATTTTTTCTACCGTCATCGGAAGTTTCTTACCACGAACTTCGGCAAAGACCTCAGTGCCTACTGAGGCAAAGGACGTCTCTATATAGCCCATCGACACCGGCTTGCCAGCATTAGGCCCTGCGGTGCCACTGGTGACTTTACCAATTAGATTATCCTGCGCATCAAACAGCTCTGCGCCTTCTCGAACAGGGGCTTTGGTTTGGCCAACTAAGCCAATACGCTTGCGCGCAACATCTTTTGTCACGATCTGATTTAGGATGACATCAGCACCAGGGAAACCACCTTCACGTTCACCACCTTTGCGACGAACAGGTTGAATCGCCCAAAGTAAGCTTGCTTCAACTGGCGTGGTCGTTGTGTCCAAATCATGCCCATATAGGCACAGGCCGCACTCTAAACGCAAAGAGTCGCGAGCACCAAGGCCGATCCACTCCACTTCTGCCTCAGCCGTTAACGCTTGTGCGAGCTGCACAGCTTGCTCAGCTGGTACTGAGATTTCGTAGCCATCTTCCCCAGTATAGCCACTGCGCGAGACAATACACTCGGCACCTTGAATCGAGGTACGCACCACATCCATAAACACCATGTCAGATACAACGGGTGCCAAGCGAGCCAGCACTGCTGCCGCCTTTGGTCCTTGAAGAGCCAATAGAGCGCGATCTTCAATAACTTCAAGTTCCACGCCTTGTGGCAAGTGACTTTGAATATGTGCGATGTCTTGCGCTTTACAAGCGGCGTTGACGACAACAAACAGCTCATCGCCCAAGTTGGCAATCATTAAATCATCCTCAATACCACCTTGCTCATTAGTAAAAAATGCGTAGCGCTGTTTACCTGCTTCCAACCCAATAACGTCAACAGGCACAAGTGTTTCCATGAACGCCGCGGCTTCACTGCCCTTCAATAACAGTTGTCCCATATGCGACACATCGAACAAGCCCGCAGAATCACGAGTATGTAGGTGCTCTTTCTTCACACCCAATGGGTATTGAACTGGCATCTCGTAGCCTGCAAACGGCACCATCTTCGCGTCAGCATCAATATGAGCTTGATATAATGGGGTTTGCAGTAACGCTTCGTTGGTTGGCTCAGCCATGACTCTCTCCTTGCTAAATCATCTCTTATGCGGGGATGTGTTTCTGATAGTGAACACAAACTCTCTGTTGAGCGAGAAAATCCCCAGTTTATTTCAACAAACACGTGATTTTAACAATCTCGACATTTATACAATGCCCGAATGTAGTCTCACTGTTAATTGTATTTTTTAGGCAAACGTTTGCTGACACTATAGGAAACATGAGCAAACATTCACCACCACTTTACTTTGCTGTCACCCACAGAATATGGGCGTCTTCTTCACTGAGCGAGGTCAACATATGCCCCATACTGGCGTCATAATAGACACTGTCTCCCTCAGCTAACGGCAGCGGCTCGTAAAACTCTGAGTAAAAACACACCTCACCGGACAGGATCAGAAGGAACTCTTCACCATCGTGACGAACCCAATCTGGGTATTCAGAAATATCTCGAGCGCGTACCTGGCTCTTAAAAGGCATCATCTTTTTTCGAGATAGTTGGGTCGCGAGAAGCTCGTGCTCATAGGTGGGTGTTGGATGGGGTTTACCCTCTCCTTTCAAAGTAATATCACGGCGGCCTGAAGCCAAGTTTTTGCTTTGTGGCTCAAAGAGTTGAGGCATATCTATCTGCAAACCATGTGCGAGTTTCTGCATCGCTTGAAAGGTTGGTGATATCTGCTCATTTTCAATCTTGCTCAGCGTAGAACGCGCCAAGCCTGTACGCTGACTGGCCTCTTCGAGAGTCAAACTCAATGACGAACGAATGGCTTTGATTCTTGCCCCTAAACGCAGAGGTTCTATCGCTTCATCTTCTGTTTGCTTCGCTAGCGTCATTGATGGGTATTCGTCGAATACATCCTCAGCCATAACTCTACTCCTGTTGCCTTAAAAATGAGTAGAACGAGGTGCTCTGTCACTCATTTGCAGCTAAAATCCGTTTAAATATTCAGCAAAGCTAGCACATGTTTGAGTTGAAGTCTCAATTTTGTTTCCTATAGGAAATTTTGTTTGAATGTTTTATGCTCAACAAGTATGTTGGTGAGATGTTAGTCACAAACGACTCTTTTGGAGACCAAAGAAAATGGATAAAACACTGAAGTTTACTGATAGCCACGAATGGGTACGCGACAACGGAGATGGCACGGTCACGATCGGTATTTCTGATCACGCACAACAGATGTTGGGTGATGTGGTATTTGTAGATTTACCAGAAATAGAGGATGACATTGAAGCAGGCGATACCTTCTCTCTGGTTGAGTCAGTGAAAGCGGCATCAGACATTTATGCACCAATCAGCGGTGAAATCGTAGAAGTTAACGAAGAGCTTGAAGACAGCCCTGAGTTAGTGAACGAAGAACCTTACGATGGCGGTTGGATTGCACGTGTGAAACTCAGCGATGCGGCAGAGTTAGACAACCTGAAAGATGCTGAAGAGTATCTAAACTCAATCGAAGACGAATAATGAACACTAAGCTGCCCAGCCATCAACAGAGCCAAATACGAGGCGCTCGGCTAGAGGCGCTCGGCCTAAAGGCATTCTGATTACTGTCGGCAGCTTTTTAAACCTTGGCAATAACCACTATTAAAACCATACCATGCCAAGCAAGCCCTCATGAGGAGAGGTTTCAATGACTGACTTACTGAAAAGTCTCAGCACTCAACATGAGTTTGTGGCACGACACAATGGCCCCAACCTCGCTGATCAACAAAAAATGCTTGCGGCGATCAACGCCACCAGCCTTGACGCACTTATCGATGAAACAGTGCCAAGCCAAATTCGATTAGAGCGCCCACTTGAACTCTCTGCTGCGCAAAGCGAATCTGACATGCTCAGCGCAATGCGCGTCTTTGCAGACAAAAACCAAGTAAAGCGTACCTTTATCGGTCAAGGCTACTACAACACCTTCACACCGAACGTCATCTTACGCAATGTATTCGAAAATCCTGGCTGGTATACAGCATACACCCCTTACCAACCTGAGATTTCACAAGGACGTTTAGAAGCACTGCTGAATTTCCAGCAGATGGTGATGGACCTGACTGGCATGGAGATCGCCAACGCCTCCCTACTCGATGAAGCAACCGCCGCTGCCGAGGCTATGACGTTGTGTAAACGAGCAGGCAAGAGCAAAAGTAAAACCTTCTTTGTTGCCGATGATGTTCACCCGCAAACCATCGAAGTTGTCAAAACACGTGCAAAATACATTGGCTTTGATGTCACGATTGGCGCGTTGGAAACACTTACAGAGCAAGATGTTTTTGGTGCACTAGTCCAATACCCAAGCACAACGGGTGAAGTTCGCGACTTGACGGATATCATTGCTCAAGCTCAAAGCAACAAGACCTTAGTCACCGTGGCAACAGACTTACTTGCCTCTGCACTACTCAAACCTGCTGGTGAAATGGGCGCGGATGTTGTAATTGGTTCTGCTCAGCGCTTTGGTGTGCCTATGGGTTATGGCGGCCCACATGCTGCATTCATGGCAACACGCGATAAACACAAACGCACAATGCCAGGCCGCGTGATTGGCGTGTCGATCGACTCAAATGGTAATCAAGCTCTACGCATGGCAATGCAAACGCGTGAGCAACATATTCGCCGTGAAAAAGCGACATCGAACATTTGTACTGCACAAGCGCTACTTGCCAACATGGCAGCCTTCTATGCCGTATACCACGGTGCTGAAGGGCTTCGTACTATCGCTCGACGCACTCACCACATGACCGCCATTCTTGCCGCTGGTTTAACTAAGGCAGGGTATGAGCTCAGCCATAATAGCTTCTTTGATACTATTACCATTGAAAGTGGCGATAAGACTGAGAGCCTTTACAACACTGCACTTGCTGCCGACCTGAATTTACGTTGCCTGCCAAACCAGCTTGGTATCAGCTGTGATGAAACCACCACACTGGACGATATCCGCGCTCTGTTTGCTGTATTCGCTATCAATGAAGACATCACTGCTCTGTCATCAGAAATCGCCAACAATGAGTTCGCTGCAATTCCAGAATCTCTGCGTCGTACCTCCACTTACCTCACTCACCCAGTTTTCAACACGCACCACAGCGAAACCCAGATGATGCGTTACCTGAAGCAGCTTGAAAACAAAGACTTCTCGTTAACACACGGTATGATTCCCCTCGGTAGTTGTACCATGAAGCTCAACGCAGCTGCAGAGATGATTCCGGTAACCTGGCCAGAGTTTGGCGCTATCCACCCATTTGCACCAGCAGATCAAGCGGCAGGCTACGCTGCACTGGCTGAAGACCTAAAACAGAAGCTATGTGAAATCACCGGCTACGACGCAATGTCACTGCAACCTAACTCTGGCGCTTCTGGTGAATACGCAGGTCTGATTGCAATCCAACGCTACCATGAGAGCCGAGGTGAAGCGCACCGTAATGTGTGTTTGATCCCAAGCTCAGCGCACGGTACTAACCCTGCGACGGCATCCATGGTGTCGATGAAAGTTGTGGTAGTGAAGTGTGATGACGATGGCAACATTGATATTGATGACTTAGCCGCGAAAATCGAAAAGCATGCAGAAAACCTATCAAGCATTATGATCACTTACCCTTCAACACACGGCGTGTATGAAGAGCAGGTGAAACAGGTGTGTGAGATGGTCCACGCTGCAGGCGGTCAAGTTTACCTAGATGGCGCAAACATGAACGCTCAGGTTGGTCTCACATCGCCAGGTATTATTGGCTCAGATGTGTCACACCTAAACCTCCACAAAACGTTCTGCATCCCGCACGGTGGCGGCGGCCCTGGTATGGGGCCTATCGGTGTCAAATCTCACCTGGCCCCCTTCCTGCCTGGTCACATCGAAAATGGTGTAGAAGGGTCTGAATATGCGGTTTCGGCAGCGGATTTAGGTAGCGCCTCTATCTTGCCTATCTCATGGGCTTACATTGCCATGATGGGTGAACAAGGCCTAACAGACGCAACTAAGGTAGCTATCCTCAACGCAAACTACGTGATGGAGCGCCTACGTCCGCACTACCCTGTGTTGTATCGCGGCAATAATGGCCGTGTTGCTCACGAGTGCATCATTGATATTCGTCCTCTGAAAGAAGAGACGGGTATTAGTGAAGAAGACATTGCCAAACGTCTGATGGATTATGGTTTCCACGCGCCAACCATGTCGTTCCCTGTGGCAGGTACCTTGATGGTTGAGCCAACAGAATCAGAAGATCTCGAAGAGCTTGACCGCTTCTGCGAAGCAATGATTGCCATCCGAGAGGAGATGAACAAGGTTAAAAATGGTGAGTGGCCGCTAGACAACAACCCACTAGTCAACGCCCCACACACGCAAGTAGACCTAGCATCTGACACTTGGAAGCGCCCATACTCGCGTGAAGTTGGCTGCTTCCCAGCACCATCTACCCACATATGGAAATACTGGCCGACAGTGAACCGCGTGGATAATGTATATGGGGATCGCAATTTGATCTGCTCTTGTCCTTCGATTGACAACTATGAATAAGCTGTGATGGTGATATTTCTGTACCAGAAATAGACTCAGTTGCCTTACATATCTTCCAAACAAAAAAAGCCCTCACTATCCAGTGAGGGCGAAACTCAAGACAAGTAAAGATGGCTGCTGACTACGGTGATAATCAGTAAGCAAAGTGGGACTCACACACTTTCACAAGCCACTATTTCGAAAAACCGCTTTTAGATAATAAGTGCGCTCATCACAACGTCGTAAAATTCATGATGGGGGTGATGATGTCGAAACATGCACATAATAACGTACCTAATACGATTTTATATACCTATTAATAGGTATTTGTCTTCACTCAATCAAATCTATGGAAAGAAGATATCTCCAGAAAGGACATCTAGGTAGACTTTGTCTGCGGGGCGCAAACCACCGCAGTAGACAAAATAGATTTGTCTGTCTGGGTAGTTAATTGAACGCATCCAGCCACTGCTTTCTTCGAAATCAAGCAAGTCACAGGTTTTCTGCTCAATGAGCCGGTCGGAATGTTTGGTAAAAGATTCTTGATATAACAAGAAGTCATCGGAACCCTGGATGGAGAGCTTGACCGTCTCGTAGCGCTCTTCTTTTGATATCTCTGGAGGTTGTTCTTGAAGCTCTGAAAGCTGAACCCATTCCGCAACTTCGTCGCCGCCTTCTTGATAAACGAAGTAAGAAGAGATCCTTCCCCAGCCGTCCTTTTCCTCAAGCACAACGACTTTTTCCCCTCGGAACAATTCACGTTCGACAAAGGCTTCTTGTACTCGCGATTCACGAACGCCTATTCTTGGCTCCGCTACGTAATACTCTTTGATTCGAGGCTTTTCTGCCTCTAAATCTAAGATAGGCTGCTGCACTTCACTTTCTACTATTTCAAGCTCAGCCACTTCTTCGATGGAAGCGTCAGGCACCTCATCATTTTTATAGATGAATAGGTAGTACCCCCCGGCTGCACACGCAACGCCAAGCAGCAGCAGAATGATCATTAACAATTTTTTCATGCTCGGGCTCCGGTGTATTCAGTCGACAGTTCTATATCGGCATTTGAGTAAAAATCTATACCTTCTACAGAAATTTAGAGACAAAAAAACCACTTGGTGTGAACAGCAAGTGGTTTTATTAGAAGATGCAAGAAACACTATTTTTTCGCAATACCCATAATCACTTTCTGCGGGCCTTGTTCCGTTTGTATGGTAAATGCGTCCTTGACTGTGACGTCTTTAAAGCCAACGCAGCTCAATACCTGCTCAACTCTATCTTTGGTCAAACCTTCTTCTGCGTCTGCTGCTTCCCAGTCCCAGTGAACGAACAGGCCGTCATCTTCCAAAATCGAGTAGATGATGTCACACGCATCAGCAAAGCTTGGGATGAACCCACACACGGAAGACGCAACAACAAGATCAAATTGCCCTCGAAAAGCAGGATGTTGAGCGACTAAGCCACGCGTAAGCATGTCGACGACAGGTTCAACGTTGGAGAGGTTTTTCTCCTCTAACACTTCAATCATCGCTTCAGAGCTATCCAGCGCGACAATACTCTTTGCCATTGGCGCCAATTGCTGGCTCAGCATTCCTGTGCCACAGCCGAAATCAAGAATGGTTTTATTGGAAACCTGGGTTAACTCACTCAGTGACGCGAACACTTGGTCGGCGAAGGTTTGAACTGCTTCGTTGTGTTCCCAAGTCTCTGCTACAGCATCCCAATCTACTGCCATCTTTCTCTCCCTAAAGCCTCAAATTATCAGGCCAAACAACATAGTGTATTTGTCATAACGCCTTAAATAGACCCTAACTTACCGTTATAATCAAGCAGTGCTTGCCAATTTCGTCGGCATTATCAAAGATAAAGCACTCATAGTTAACTGTTTGTATAACATTTATCCGTTACAGGATGTCGAACATCATGAATTTCTCGCAAATTGAAGCGTTTTACACTGTGGCATCAACGGGCTCTGTATCAGAAGCCGCTCGCCAACTAGAATGCAACCGAACCAAGCTCAGTATGGCGATCAAAGCGCTCGAAACCGACCTCGACACTCCCCTATTTGACCGCACTGGCAATCACTTGGCGCTATCAGAAGCGGGTAAGGCGATTTTAAAAGACTGTGAAAACTTGCTAGCGACCTCTGCACGAATTCGCCAAACCTGTGCGCAAATTAACGGCGAGTTCTCTGCCGAGTTATGGATTGCTCGCGACGATGCTATCCCCGACAGCATCTGGCAAGATTGGGCTCACACCTTGAACAATCGCTTCCCAGCTACCTCCTTTAACTTCGTATTGGCCTCCAGCGGCGACTTAGCCAACTTAGTTGAGACGCAGCAGGTCGATTTTGCGTTTGGTGTTGATTATGAGCGAGTAGAAGATCCTAAGCTCGTGCATCAACCCCTTGGCAAGATTCGCATGATGTCAGTGTGTAGCGCAGATCACCCTCTGGCGCAGCTTCGTAGAGTCAGCGACGATAAATTAAGGCAATATATGCAAGCCCTCATGGTGTATCTCAACGAAAAAGAGAATCCTGAACTCGAACCTTTTGCTTTAAAGTACCTAGGCTTTTCCAGCTTCGAGTTTATGCTCAACACAATCCAACAGGAAAATGCTTGGGGTGTGCTCCCAGAGCCACTCATCCGCCAAAAACTCCGAGACCAAGAGCTCGCCGTCATCAAACATACCTATGGCCTGACTCAACAAGACTTTTGTATGTACTTCTCCGCAGGTATGGCAGAAGAGGAGGGAATGTCCTGGCTTGCGGATCAGATCAGTGACTACCTATTTGGCTTTTAGTTAATGAAGAGTTGTGAGATAAGCAACAAGGTAGATTGGCGTTATACACTCACACAACTCAGCCGACCTCATCGCTGAATCAAGAGAGATTGCACAAATGACTATCTATTCCTACCAATTGCTGTATAGTAGCCCGTGCTCTGGTAATAGAGTTGTTTTAGAAATACCGTAAAAGTTAGTTCTCCAGTTGTTCCATCGTGGTTATACACTGTCCTACCCTTCGTTATTGTCGTCTAAATAATTACTACTTCTAGCGCATCATATTAATCAAATACAAAGGGGACATACTATGTCTAAAGCTACTGGTACAGTAAAATGGTTCAACGAAACTAAAGGTTTCGGTTTCATTTCTCAAGAAAACGGCGAAGACCTATTCGTACACTTCCGTTCAATCGTTTCTGACGGTTTCAAAACTCTAAACGAAGGTCAAAAAGTTTCTTTTGACGTTGAGAACGGTCCTAAAGGTCCTCAAGCTGCAAACGTAACTCCACTATAAGTTACCGTTTAATACAGTTTCTAAAAGCCTTGCTCTTGAGCAAGGCTTTTTTGTATGTGCTTGATATGAAAAACTTGGAGGGTAAATAAGATAGGAGGTTAGACATTAAATGAGCGTGCAAGCGTCGCACCGTCTAAGCTACCCATTCGATTCGCAGCTAACATAGCTCTCGCACAGGACGTAAGCTTATAACCCGATCTAAATTTCGATATCGTGTCACACAAAGCTTGTTTGTAGACCGTACGGTGCTTTATCAAGTTTGAGAGCGTTTGATGCTCTATGGTGAACAACCCCAAATCATTCAGGATCATTTGCTCATCTTCAAACTCTAGATCAGACAGCCATACTCCGACGTGTTCGTCGATCACATAGACCGCTTCTCCAGAGTTTTTCTCTAATTCATACAGCGCTTCCAATGCTCTAATTTCGCGTTCCGATAGCTGCGGCATTACCTCAGTCATCATCATTAACCTACAGAAATGGATAGTGAGAAATTTGACGTATACATGGTGATGTTAGCACAGTCGCAATCTCTGGAATGCCGAAATGCGCCTCCGTTTGCACCGGATTACTCAACTCAATAAATACGTCATCAATGAAATCGGTGAAGATAGCAATCGCTCGACCTTGCGGACGAATCTGCATCACCTGTTCAACCAATCGCTCTTCAACCTTCAGCCAGGTGAGAGAGCAGTCCATATGCTGGATAGCTTCATCACCAAACTCCACTCGCAGGCTCTCTATCTCTGCACTCAAATCGACTTGCCAACGTGGAGGCGCATCGTGATTGTCTGCATCACGGAAGTCGGTGTTAATGTACAAGCTTAATATCTTGTTCTTATGGGTATTATCTAACTTTAAGTAACAACCGAGCACACCCAGAACACTCTTGGTTTCGTTAATCATCATAATTTTTCTCGTTATAACTGGTTTCTAGTTAATTGATATCTAATACATAACTCACGACATTGAAGTAGATCCAAATCCCTGAGATATCGACAATGGAGGCCAGCACGGGGCTAACCAAAACAGCAGGATCAAGTCGCAACGCGCGAGCAAAAATCGGTAGTAACCCACCAACAACGGTTGAGATGGTGACTTGTATGAATAGGGCAATGGCTATCGCTACCGCGATCATCCATATTGAAAATTCACCCACGGATGAAGAATCGGTAAATAGCAGTACTCGCATGATAATCACAGTGGAGAGGATGCTCGCCAACCAAAGGGCAATCTGGCTCTCTTTCCACAGCACTTTGAACCAATCTCTCAAACCAATCTCATTGGTGGCGAGAGACCGCACAACCAAGGTCGCCGCTTGGCTTCCAGTGTTACCACCAGCCGCCGCGATAACCGGCATGTAGACAGCTAATAGAATCAGTTGGCTAATGGTGTCTTCATACTGAGAAATAATCACGCCAGAGACGATACCCAGTAATGCAAGCATCACAATCCACCCAACGCGCTCTTTAACGTGCTCGATCACGGTGGTGGTTAAATAATCATGGTCCGGCTCGGCTTCCGAGTGGATAAATCCCAGTTGATGAGAGAGGTGACTCGCTAAAGAATCTAGGCCTTTCGCCTCAATTTTTTGGATTATCTTCTGAACCTTGGAAATGGGCAGCTCAGATAAAATTTTAACGGACTCTTCGACACAGAGTATTCTCAGTATTCGAATCTTTTCTTCGTCATCGAGACTTATAAATTTCTCGATAAAGTCATTTCTGTTTGCGGAGGAAAAGATTGATAGATCTTCGGTACAAATAGGCTCTTGATTACCCATTGTCTTTTTCCTGATTAACCTGAACGCTCAGCCAGAACCATCAGTTCAACCGTGTTACTAGAAGATAGGCGTTCTGCGCTCTTGATAGAGATACGAGCTATGTGCTGCTCGCATACAACGTTGCCTCCATTCGCTATTAAAAAGCGCTCCCCCATCCATGATGAGAGCGAAGGTTGGTCGCTTACGACCTCAAGAGGCCCCTCGTTGATGCCAGTCTTTCGGCAGCCTCTCGAATTTTTGTCCGACTCTACCTTCCTTGATAGAGCCGAAACGGGTACGGCCTAAACCCATACAGACACTAGACCGAATGTTGATGTGTCTGCCGTTCATGAGCTTTCCTTACACTAGGTAATAAAGCGTAGCGCCCACTCCACCCAGAGAAATTAAACGTTCTGCAGCTTCGCCATGAATGATTTCAATGTCGACATTGTTCGCCATTGACTCCACTAGAATCTGGTTGAATTTCTCAGCCACAATTGGGTAAGGCAAGTAAACACGCTGGGCTTGACCACTGTTTAATGCCTCAATAACCTCTTCACGACCAAAGGCAGTGCGTCCACACACATTACGGCGCGTCACAAGTTCCTGAATTAAGGTAACGTCGCGAACCGCTTCGTATTCACTGGCAATCGCTTGGACAATTCGCTCAATCTCTTTGTTTTCAGCGTTAAATGCAATCGGCTCAATCGTTACCAGCTTTTCAGACACACTGTGGTGAAGGGCATTTTTCACTTGGTTAGCAATTTTCAGGTTGCCACCAAAAATAATGCGGTCAAACTCGCTATTCTCTAGGAAATAAGCACTGATCTCGCTCGCCGCGTGCTTGTATAAGCGCGCTTCTGAATCTAGTTCTCTGCGCTCTGACGCCTGGGTGCGAGACTTCTTGCCACCCGGTCGAAGTGATACGCCCACTTCCATTCCGCTCTCGATAATTTCTTCCGAGCCCAACGTGTTGAGCTTGGCTGAAATAATGCGGTATTCCGTCTCAGAGAACAGAACCACCAAGTACTTGCCGTAACGGTGCAGTTGAGACATCAGGTGCGATAGCTGCGGTAAGCCAAAATACACTTTGTTATCCACTGGAAGAGGCAGATCAACCATGATGCCATCGACAAAATCGGTCAAAATCATCGCTGATTTACCTTTTGCTTCGTGCTCTTTGAATGCTTCCAGCGTACGCTCTTCGATAAACTCCCACGTTAAAGCCGAACCTACCGCTTCTTCTGCTTCACGCTTTTGCGCGTCTGACAGTTGATCAAACTGATTTTTCAACTCAATCATCCAAGCTGGACGTTCACGTTGGTTGTCGCGAACGCTAGGATCAATATTCGCGTACACCGTCATCATATTTGATTTAGTGCTTTGGTGATGTTCAATATACTCTCTTAATGAGCCAAACAAATCTTGAATCGTGTTATTCATAGTAATCTCTATTAAATTAAATTATCTTTAATATGTAGAGCGTCCTTGCCATATTTATGCAATAAAATACTATTTATTTTGTAGGGTGAGGTTCATGTCATCTACGATTAATAGATAGCTTTACCTTTGTTTTTAATTCTTTAAAACAGTTTCTTACCTGAACCATCAATAGTGAGTAAGTACCGTTCTTTTATACGAATACCAGCCTTACCTATTTCTACGGCTCCGCGTTTTTCTAACTCGCGTAAAGATTTCGAAACTGTATTTCTCGACATCCCTAAAAAGCTGGCTAACTGCTCTATGGTTAGAGGAATGTCCTCTAAATGGCTGTAATGGGCTATTGCTTCTAAAATAGCAGCCACCTTGATCACTTTATCTCTTTCTGTACTCGCAAAGTGAATCATGCTCGTATACTGTAGTTTTTTTGATTGCGACCAAAATAGAAACTCCATCATTTCCAACTTGTTATCAATCGTCTCAATAACTTGATTGGGTACGACAAGCACCGTGCAATCGGTTACCGCTTGAAACGTACAAAACGCTTTAGTGGTGTGAAACAACCCTGTCTCAGCATAGATATCACCCGCCCCCACGAGACCAATCATACGCTCTACACCATCATAGTTGCCTCTATTGCCCGTCAGCACGCCCTCAAGGACGAAACCTATTGAATCTAGAGTATCACCTTGCGCAATGATCTCTTCACCTGCTTCAAAAGTTTGGTATTGTGCATTTTCAAATAGGGCGTTTCTCAGCTCTGGTGAAAATTCAAATCGCTTTTGAAACTCTTCATAGCCTTGCATGGTGCCGCCTTAATCTTGAACACTTATCAATAGCTTATTATTCATTACTGTCTTTATAAAGCCCATATGCTCAAGAAAATACCTCAAAATTTTCCACTGAAGTTCGAGTTCAGTAGAAGCAAAAACAGCTCGCGCACTCTCAGTGCATTCACTTTCCCAACCCTGCTTTTAATCTATGCCGAAATTTCAACTATCAGTTAGGCTCTTCCCAACGGCTCACATTGACCCGTCACTAAGGAACGAGAGGAGCTAGCGTTTGGGATATCAGCCATAAAGGTGACGCGCAAACTGTCTAACCATTAGCAGAGTAAGCCAAATGATCTCAAATCTAGACAATTTCGACTTAAACCTTCTTTCTGTTGTTCGTACACTCGTCAAATACAAAAGCACTAAGGCGACAGCGCTTCATTTAGGGATCTCACAAGCCAGTGTCAGTCGCAATGTGAGAAAAATAAACGATGTATTTGGCCAAAATGTTTTCACCCGCAGTGCTCATGGTATGGAGCCTTCAGCGCTTGCTCAAAAACTGGCTAGCGCAGCGGATGAAATGCTCGTTCCTCTTCAGCTCGCACTCGGCGAATTTACCGAATTTGACCCTGCTTCCTACGATAGGTCCATCTCTATCGTTATTGATCCTTTCATTTTAGAGGAACAAGCAGAACG
This sequence comes from Vibrio astriarenae, assembly GCF_010587385.1. Lineage (NCBI taxonomy): Bacteria > Pseudomonadati > Pseudomonadota > Gammaproteobacteria > Vibrionales > Vibrionaceae > Vibrio > Vibrio astriarenae. The sequence continues at coordinate 1,634,860 of NZ_CP047476.1, read as the reverse complement.
CCTTACAAAAGCGTGCTCTCAAGCGTTTCCTCACTCCAAGCTCATCTTTAGCACTTGGGATGCTCAATCCATTCAAGCAATGAAGCTTGGTGAGTTTGACTATTGTATAACTGACCAAACCGTTTCATTGCCACAAACCATTTATCAAGAGAAGCTCTATGATGAACCTAACGTCATCATCGCTAGGAAACATCACCCAGTGTTGTCTCACGACCATCAACTGGAGGATCTTCTGTCTTTACCTATGGTTTCTATCCCAGCACCAGGGCTTGCATCTGACAATACGGATTATCTCGATCTCTACATTGATAATGGCTTGGAGCCAAACATTGTGTTCGAAACGACGAATCTACGTACTGCTTCTGCTTACCTTTCCTCTTCTGATGCGATTATGTTTGGTAGCCCGGCAACCGCCAAAAACTTCACAGATCTCGATATTTATACGCCTTCAAATATCTCATCTAACAGTAGCTACCAAATATATGGTGGATTCTTACAGTCTAAAAGAAACCACCCCCTGACTCAGTGCATTAACACTATGCTAAAAAATGAATTTAAGGGCAAGGCAATGCTGTTTCAATAACGAATAGCAGTTATTCATTATCAAAACTCATTTTTAGGTAATCTTTATATTGTCGATGCAACGACACAGAGCGTTGCATCTCTTTATTATATATACCTGTAGAGGAAACAATGATTATTGCACGATTCTTTCTCTTACTAGCCATTATTTCTGAAGTAGCTGGCACAAGCTCAATGAATATCGCTGGTCAAAGTGGAAGCCTATTTAATTACGGCCTTATGTATGTACTTATCGCCATCTCTTATTACTTCTTAGCACTGGCTGCAAAAAAAATTGCTATCGGTGTGGCTTATGCCTGCTGGGAAGGGCTGGGAATAGCTCTGATTACCGTCGTCTCCATTTTCTACTTCGGTTCAGATTTAAGCGGTCAAGAGTTATTCGGCCTCGCATTAGTCGTTGCTGGTGTCGTGATGGTAACGCTGGGTGAAGAGCACGAACCAATGCCTTGCCCTTCGAAAGACGAACACATCACGATGAACAAATAGGAGCTAAAAAATGCACCCAATTTTTAATATTTACTTTGCGTTTGTTGTTATTGCGGCTCTTCTAGACATTGTCGCTAACATGTACCTATCAAAGTCAAAAGGCTTTGAAATCAAGAAATACGGTTTCACTGCCATCTTCCTAGTGCTTGGCGCTTTTACACTGCTTGCACAAGCAGTAAAAGGCATTGACCTTGCGGTTGCGTACGCAACTTGGGGAGCCATTGGTATTTTGGGTACGGCACTTGGTGGGTACTTCCTACTAGGTCAGAAGCTTAAGCCTATTGGTTGGGCGGGTATCTTTACCGTTATCGCTGCGGTTGTTGTCCTCAAGTCAGCGTAACCCAACCCTTTTCTATTCAGCCCTAGCTATCCACTAGGGCTTTCTCAAACCCGGAAGCAAAATTATGAGCACAAGTTGGCATACTCTCTCCTGTTCGAGTGTCATCAGTAAACTCAAAGTCGACGTTTCGAAAGGCCTTTCTCCGAAGCAAATTGACGCTAGATACAATTCATTTGGTAAGAATGAAATCACAACCCAAGCCAAAAAATCTGCTTGGGCAATCTATTTCGAGCAGTTTAAGAACCCTCTCGTCTACATCCTACTGGTGGGCAGCATCGTTTCAGGGCTCACCGGACACCTGGTTGATGCGATCGCGATTGCGGTGATCATTCTCATCAACACGGGAATCTCGTTTTGGCAGGAATACAAAGCGAATAAAAGTATGGAAGCACTCCAGCAGATGGCAGCCCCATCGGCTGAGGTTCGCAGAGAAGGTCGCTGGGTCGACATTCCTGCGATTGAACTCGTTCCCGGAGACATTGTAAAAATCAAAACAGGTGACATCTTAGCCGCCGACATGCGCCTACTGGAAACGCACAACTTGTCGATTGATGAAGCAGCGCTAACCGGTGAATCAGAGCCAGTACAAAAAGCGAATACCGTTTTAGAAGATGAAAACATCTCACTGGGAGATCGCACCAACATGGGCTTTATGACCACTCAAGTCACTGGAGGAAACGGAGTTGGTGTCGTCACGTCCATCGGTATGCAAACAGAAGTCGGCCATATTGCAGAAATGCTTGATTCTACCGAAGAAACTCGCTCTCCAATGCAAGTGCGTATGGACACATTGGCGAAAATTCTTCTAATTGCAGGCCTCTCAGTGGTTGCGGTTATCTGTTTGATTGGCTATCGCTATGGCATGGATTGGCTTGATATCCTAACCACTGGTATATCACTTTCAGTGGCTGCCATTCCTGAAGGCCTACCGACGGTTCTTACCATTGTATTGACCATGGGCTCTAACAAGATGGCTAAAAGCAATGCCCTAGCCAAGCACTTGTCCGCAATAGAGACTTTAGGCTCTACAACCGTCATCTGCTCTGACAAAACCGGGACTCTAACCCAAAACCAAATGCAGGTAACCGAAGCCTTTGACGTTAGTGGTAAGTACTGGTGGATCACTGGAAGTGGCTTTGACCCTTCCGGTCGATTTGTTCCTCAAAACGGTGCACAAGACCTACACGAGAATGATGTGATTACCACAGCGCTGGTTGTCAGCACGCTGTGTAATGATGCTGAGCTTTCTAATCATGATGGTAACTGGGCAGTGAATGGCAGCCCAACCAACGGTGCACTGATTGTTGCCGCAAAAAAAGCAGGGATTACCCTTTCAGCATTGACTGAAAAAGTGGGCTATAAAATTGTTCGTAAGCTCCCTTTTGACTCTACGAGAAAGCTGGGTTCTGCCATTGTTCGCGATCCTCTAGGCCGCTACTTTGTCGCATCAGCAGGCGCACCCGATGTGATGCTAACTAAAGCAGCAAAAGGGAGTGTTGATACACAACAATCACTGCCGCTGCTACCGACAAGACATGCTGAAGACCGTAAAGATCATGATAAGACAACCAAGGTTGCTAATGTCTGCTTCAATGGAGTGATAGACAATTTCGCACAACAAGCATTGCGTACTCTTGCTGTCGGTTACCGATTTATTAATGAGAGTGACATCGAGCTTGAAGCAGAAGAGCTAGAGAAACAGCTCACCGTACTGAGTATCTTTGGCATCATGGACCCACCACGTCCTGAAGTGAAAGCAGCCATCCAAGAATGTCACGATGCGGGACTGAAAACGGTAATGATCACAGGTGATCATGCTGCAACGGCCAAAGCCATTGCCAGAAATATTGGCATGATTCGTAATGCTGATGACAAGGTGATCACGGGTGCTGAGCTCGATGAGATGACGGATCACGACTTAGAGAAGATCTGTCCAACCATCGCCGTTTATGCTCGAGTGACGCCAGAGCATAAGCTGAGAATCGTAAAGGCTCAGCAAGCCAACAACGAGGTGGCTGCGATGACCGGTGATGGTGTGAACGATGCTCCTGCACTTCGAGCTGCAGATATCGGTGTGGCAATGGGCATAACCGGAACCTCCGTGGCGAAAGACTCTGGTGACCTGATTCTACTTGATGATGACTTTAGCACCATTGTAAAAGCGGTGCGCCAAGGCCGAAAGATTTACGACAACCTGCGTAAATTTATCCGTCAAGCGCTCACCGCCAACGTGGCGGAAGTGTCTGTGATCCTATTTGCCTTCCTATGCATGGGACCAGAAGTGGTGCTTCCTCTCACACCACTGATGATCTTATGGGTTAACCTGATTTCAGATGGAATTCCAGCACTGGCGTTAGGTATGGAGCCTGAAGAGCGTAACGTGATGCAGCGTAAACCGCGTAAGCGTGATCAAGGCTTCTTCTCAGACGGCCTTGGCATGCAGATCATTATTCGTGGTCTTGCCCTTGGTGGATTGAGCTACTGTGTGTTTAGCTGGATGCTTAGCCACAATCAAACTGCGGAATATGCACAAACGGCGGCCTTTACTGCGCTGATTTTTGGTCAGCTGTGGCACTTATTCGATAGTCGTTCGATGACAACGCTTTATCGAATTGCACCGTTTACTAACCCGTATTTGCTTGCGGCAATCGCTATCTCCACAACGCTTTCTCTTGGTGTTGTGTATACCGAGCTAGGCCAGCTAGTGTTTAACACTCAAGCTCTGAGTACAGAACACTTAATTGGTATTATTATCGGTGCTGCCCTGCCAACGTTTGCTCTTTCTGCAATCAAAGAGCTGACTCGGGTAAAGTTTCTTTAATCCAAAAGCTCCTTTAATCCATTTGTGTAGGGTTCTGTCATATTGAGCCCTACGCTCATTTATTAACGCGTCTACAATTAGAACAACGCGAGTGCTTGTGCTAGACTCGCCTCCCTTTTCTGATTCACCGAGACGATACAGATGAAAATTAAACAAGAGCTACAGAACCTCAACAACCGCATTAACACTTGTCAGCGTAAACTTGACGCGGCAAAGTCTCGCGGTGATCAGGAAATGATTACAAAATTTACCGATGACTTGGATAAACTGACTAAGAAAGCAAGCTCCCTAAAACACAAGATGAGCTACGATATGAACAAAGAGCGCAAGAGTCTGCTCGATATGCCGTTCAAGCGTGAAATCACCAAAGCAGAGCAGGCAGACATGGGTAAACTGAAAAAGTCAGTGCGCGGTCTAGTAGTTGTACACCCAATGACAAAACTTGGTAAAGAGCTACGTCTGGAAGTGATGACAGGATTCGCGCCTAAGAAGTTCTAATGTTCAATTTCATTGCAAATTGATCGAGTTTCAGGACAGGCATTTTGCCTGTCCTTTTAACATCTGTTCCTATAAAAACCAGAGTTCGTAATGACCTTAAACCCAATTGCCCTGCTCCCCACGGGCGTTCGCTACATGCTGCTCTCGGCACTAGGCTTTGCCCTGATGTCTGCCTGCGTTAAATATGTCAGCACCTATGGCATTCCTGTGTTTGAAATCGTGGCGGCAAGAGCCCTAGTTTCACTCATTTTGAGCTACCTAGATGTCAAGCGTAAGCGCATCTCGATTTGGGGTAACAACCGTAAGCTACTACTTGCACGGGGCACCGTCGGCACGATGGCACTGATGTGTGTGTACTACTCAGTCACCACTTTGCCTCTCGCCGAAGCCACTATTTTGCAATACGTTCATCCAGTGTCTACTGCTCTACTCGGTTTGCTGTTCCTCAAAGAGCGTATTCAATTGCCAACGCTCATCTGTATTGGCCTCTGTATTCTTGGCTTATTCGTTATCGTGCAACCCAACATGGCTGGCAACCAGGCCGAAGACTTGCCATTGTTTAGCGTGATGATCGCCCTGTTGGGCGCGATGGGTAGCTCCATTGCTTACATTATTGTTCGCAAGCTTAGCCGCACCGAAGACAGCTCAGTGATTATCTTCTACTTCCCACTGGTTGCTTTACCCACCTCCATCATGCTGACTTGGAATGACTTTGTTATGCCAAGCCTTTATCTCACGTTTATCTTGGTGTTGATTGGAATTTTCACCCAAATCGGGCAATACGGCCTCACCAAAGCGATGCAAACTCAAGCGGCCGGACAAGCCTCCGCGTACTCTTACATCCAAATTGTCTTCTCTGCCCTTATCGGAGTATGGGTATTTAATGAGATTCCATCTATCTGGACTTACATGGGGGGCGGTTTAATTGTCACGGGTGCGTTAATCAACGTATTTGGACGTCAGCTCAAACTCATTAAGTAGGCAAATTAAATAGTGCCTGCCTGGTTGAGCCAACAGGCACTAGTCTCGCTCCCAAACAGGGGGATCACCTATCTTCTCCACCAAGAAGTCGATAAACACTCTCACTTTGCCACTCAAAGCATTGGCTTTTGGGTATACCAACCAGATGTTCGTTTCTTCGTCTACTTCATAGTCTGACAATACCTGCACCAATCTTCCTTGCTTAAGCTCAGCAGCCACACTCCAGAAAGAGTTCATCGATACACCCACACCGTTCAATGTCGCAAGGCGCATGCTCGTCCCGTCATCGCATATCAGCCTGGCACTGCACTCGGTGGGTGGGAAGACACTCTCCTGGGCCGAGTGTGAGGAGCGCATTATTCTCGGCTTTCGTTCTTTAAAACTGATGATATGGTGGTGCTCTAAATCCGCGGGTACAGAGATATGTCCATGACGAGAAAGATAATCTGGGGACGCGCAAAGTATTCTTTTGTCGGTAGCCAGCTTTCTTGCCCGAAGCCCTGAATCATCGACGGTAGAACTCCTTAGTGCTAAATCAATGCCATCTTCAATAATGTTGATCGGTCGGTCTCCCAATCGCATATCAAAATTGATATTAGGGTAGCGCTCGAAAAAAGCGGGTAGCAAAGGCACTACATATAGCTGGGCAAATGTACTGGAAGAGGCGAAACGAATGGTGCCGGCCAGTTGCTGACTTTCCGCGCCAATGACATCCATCACTGTGTCATGTTGAGCTAAGATACTGATTGCATGAGGAAGAAAATACTCCCCTTCAGTTGATAGGGCAACACGTCGAGTAGAGCGGTGGAAGAGGTCAGCCCCCAAATAACTTTCTAGTTTTGCGATACGCGCGCTAGCCATTGCTGGGGCTAACCCTAGTGCTCTACCGGCAGCACTAATATTGAGCGTCTCTGCGACTTTCACGAACAGCTTTAGACTCTCAATATCCATTTACATTGTCTCTTTACACGATTATAGCAACCAGATTCGTACGAGAAAAAGTACGCCAAGATTATATCGATAATGCGAATTCTCTTTTCCAATATAGCCCATACAAGAATTCATGCTCACAACCTAAGTTTATGTGGCACACAACAACAAGGGTCAAGGCCATGGAATACAAAAACTTCACCACATTCAAAGTAGACATCGATAACGGCATTGCTTGGGTTACATTTGACTTCCCTCCGGTCAATGTACAAGGGCAAGAGATGCTGGCTGATTTAAGTAGCCTAGCGTTGAGATTAGAGCGTGATAGAACGGTAAAAGTCGTTGTTTTCCAATCTGCCAACCCTGACATCTGGGTCTGTCACTACGACACTAACCTGCTGCGAGATATGTCAAAACAAGCGGTTTCACGCGACGAAGCGAAGCTGCTAGACCTTCAAGCGGTGTTAGAACGTATCAGTAAACTGCCTCAAGCGACAATTGCAAAACTCGAAGGTTATGCCCGAGGTGGTGGTCACGAGTTTGCCCTTGCCTGTGATATGCGCTTTGCAGCGCGAGGAAAATACAAATTCATGCAGATGGAAGTGGCAATGGGCATCTTGCCTTGCGGCGGCGGTGCTTCGCGAATGGCTCGTCAAGCTGGTCTTGGCCGCGCTTTGGAGATCATCCTAAGTGCTCGTGACTTTGACGCTGATGAAGCCGAAGCCTATGGCACCATCAACAAAGCATTAGAGCCAGATGAAATCGGAGAATATGTAGAGAACCTTGCACGCCGCATCGCTCAGTTCCCAGCAGAATCAATTAATGCCTGTAAACAGACGGTGTATGAGTCCATTGATAAGCCGATCGAAGAGGCACTAAAAGCCGAAGCCTACTGGTTATACCAAGCCACCAGCCAAACATCTGCCATTACACGTTTTACTTGGGCTGATGAGCAAGGGGCACAGTTCGACCTAAACAATCAACATAATTGGGAAAAACTGGTCATCGACATTCAAAACGTCAACGATGAGTAAATGATTATTTTGCCCCAAAACAACAAACCGCAGTCATCACTGCGGTTTTTACTCTATGTACAGCATTCTAGCTCATGATCTTCAAGGCTAAATAAGGAACCACATTAAACACTAAGGTCACTATCTTATAGTGACTCAAATAGCGAAAGTAGGCGACATTTAGCTCCTTCTCACTAAGTGCAGAAACTCGGCTATGAAAAGAGGCGATTTGCGGCCGCAACATTGACATCAAGACACTCGATAGCGCTAACAGACCCAAATTCAGCACTGTACACCAGCCTAAAAACTCAGTTAGCACGTTAATTTCCAACATATCGCTCTCCTAAGAAATACTTCCAACTACCCTATCACGGTCAGTCATAGGGACCTTAACTAAGATCAACAACATCATCGCAAGGTCATTTAATGACAAAGAGCTCAACTAAAGTGTTTCTAAATATAAACACAAAGCAACTCTGAAACGTCATTCAACAAATAATAACCATAAATATCAGAAGCTTAATTACAAAAAACTCACACCACATACATAAGCCGGACTGATGGGTTTTACACTTATTATTGCCCCCTGTTTGTATTAAGATTGCGCCACTTTTTTATACAATTTTTTCTGCAGACATGAAGTACATCGTTCAATTAATCCTGCTAATGGGTCTCTCATTTAGCGCAGTGGCAAATCAACAAATCGGCGTGGGCGTGGGCTTCCACTTCGGTGAAAAAGAGATTGATCAGCAATGGGAAGATGATATGCGCCTACACGGCAGTATCATGTACAACCAACCGGGTAAGCTATACACAAAAGCCGCATCCGACTTCAAGAACTACCATACCGCCTCTGCGGGTTTCAGTATTCCAGTTCAGCCGTTTGAACACGGCAATGCTAGCATTGGTATCGGCGCAGGTGTACTTGACTACAAATACAGTGACGATAGCTGGGTTGTCTCACTGATGTTCGCTTCAAACTTGGTTTATCACAACCTTGGGCAAGGTGCGACAATTGATTTCAACAGTGACATGATCGCGCTCAACTACTTTATCTCATTTATTCAGTAACACACGCTATTGATGCACACACAAAAAAGGAGTCTCGAAGACTCCTTATTCATATCGCTCTCTTACATAACTAGCTAATTTTAAAGTGAGACAGCTGTACTCTAAGCGCCTCAGCAATACTCACCATCTCTTGCGTCTGTTCTGCCAGACTGTGGGTTGCTTGACTGATTTCTGCCGCTGATAAATGAATCGTTGAGACATTCTCACTCATCTCATTCGCAACACCACCCTGTTGCTCAGCTGCCGCGGCAATTTGCGCCACCATGCTGCTGGCATGATTCATTTCACCTAACATTGAATCGAGCGTCGATTTCGTCTCGTTTGCTACCTGTGCAGTTGCATCGATATTTTGATTGTTGCCTTCCATTACAGTAAGTACTTTATCGGCATTTTCATACAACGCATTGATCGTAGTTTGCACTTCGTTGGTCGATGTTTGCGTACGACTGGCTAGGTTTCTCACCTCGTCAGCAACCACGGCAAAACCACGGCCTTGTTCACCAGCCCTTGCAGCCTCAATGGCAGCATTAAGTGCTAACAGGTTCGTTTGCTCTGATACTTCTTGTATGACCTGAACCACCGCACCAATGTTGTCGACACCCTTTTTCAGGTCTGCCATCAATGCTGAAGTGCCTTCAATCGAAGACGCGATTTGATTCACAGCGCCCAGTGTTGAGTTCATGCTTTCGCTGCCTGCAACCGCTTGTTCTGACACTTGATTGGTTCTTTCTGACGTGTGCTCCGCATTACTTGCTACGTCTTTGATTGTGCTCGACATTTCAGTCATTGCAGTTGAAAGCTGTTCTAGCTGTAGGTTTTGAGAACGAATACTGGTGGAGGTCTCTTCACTCGTTGAAGCAATCGTCTCAGACAAGGCGCTGGCTTTCTCTGCTGTCTGCAGTGACAAACTCAACGTCTCTTTCATTGTCGCTTGCATGTCATCTAACCCCTTCGCCAACTCGCCTATCTCATCTTGGCGTTTGAGTCTGATTGACTGGGTAAGATCACCGCCTGCAATACGCTTGAGCATACCAAGCAGCTCTTCAATCGGTTTAACAATGCTGTTGCCAATCACTGTGCTCGCGGCAAACAGCAAGCCCACCATAGTGACAGATAAAGCAATTTGAATCTGAATATTTCGAACGAAGGCCTGTTCGATATCGGAGACAAATAAACCTGACCCAATAATCCAATCCCACTCACGAATATAGCTCACATATGAGATTTTATCGTGCAGCTCACCTTGCGGTGATAACCATGTATAGTCCAAACCACCTTTGCCCGTTGTGCGAGCAATTTGCGACATCTCTTGCCAGTGGTAATGACCCGCACCATCGCGAACGTTAGTCATATTATTACCAACAGAGGTTGGGCGCAGTGGATGCATCACCAGCGTATTACGGGTGTCGGTAATCCAATAATAGTTGTTATCTTCATAGCGCAGTGCCGCCAAACTGTCTAAAGCTTGCTGTTTCGCCTCTTCAACCGACAGATCACTTCTGCCTTTGTAAAAGTTAACCAAAGACACTGCGGTTTCTATTTGGTGCTCCAGCTTCTCCATCCGCTCTTGCAACTGCTGTTCTTTTTGTATGAACAGATTAAAAATACTCATTCCGATAATAAGGGTGGCAGCAGCCAAAACCATAAATAGCAACTTGTGCTTTATGGAGACGTTTTTTAATTTCATTCTTATTCTCTTATTGTTCGACTCAAACCCGTACATTTTGTATTGCAATGTATTTCATTAGTAGTGCCAACCGCTAACTTTACTGATATTGACCAGCTCAATATGTAACTAGGTGTAACGACTTACGGAACTCTTGCCTTAACTATGAAAACGTTTCCGTATAAAAAAGTAGCTTTTGTGAGCGTTCACACAGTCCAGCTTTGCAACTTCAGACATAACACCTGTTTTCGCTCCAAGTGAACGCGGTAAGGTATGACTAATATAAATGAAATGGCATTTCGTGATGCCGAATAAATAGAGAGTTGTCATGTCAGTTCAATCTAGCCCAAATATTCGCTGGGGAATCATCGGTCCCGGGCGCATTGCTCATCGTTTTGCCGATGCGTTTTCTGCTGTTGAAGATGGCGAGCTTTATGCGGTTGCAAGCCGAAATGAAAATAGACTGCACGAGTTTGCTGATCAGTTTTCTATAAACAAGCGATACTCAGATTATCAAGCCATTCTCGCGGACAAAAATGTTGATGCGATCTACATCGCAACGCCGCATCGCTTTCACTTTGATTTAGCCAAACAAGCATTAGAGTCAGGTAAAGCGGTACTTTGCGAAAAGCCTCTCACCGTAACTAGCGCCCAGAGCCAAGCACTGTTCGAGCTGGCAAATAAGAACCAAGTGTTCTTAATGGAAGCTCTGTGGTCACGCTTTTTGCCTGCTTGGCAACAAATCAAGCAGTGGCTTGCAGAAGGTGCGATTGGCGATGTGGTGTCCATGCACTCCACATTCGGCTTTAAAGCAGAGCGAAACAATGACGACCGCCTCTTTAACTTAGACCTTGCTGGCGGCGCACTACTCGACACCGGTGTGTATAACATTGCGATGTCTGACTTTGTTATGGGCACAGCACCAGACACGATTGTTTCCGATGTGCTTGTCGGAGAAACGGGCGTCGATGAGCGCAGCAACGTGACGTTAAGCTTTGGTGATGTTGTCAGTGAATTTACTTGCTCATTCCTTGAACCCCTGCCTAATGAGTTCAAAATCGTTGGTTCGAAAGGCTCTATTGTTGCGGAAAGCAATTTCTGGGAAGCCAACAGTGTGCAGCTATTTAATCAAGATGGCACTGAGCAGTGGTTCTCCTTCCCATACCTGAGCAATGGCTTTGAGTATCAAGTATTAGAGGTAAATCGTTGTCTGCGTGAGGGGAAGTTGAGCAGTGACAATGTCTCCCCAGAGTTCACCATCAGAAACATGGCGGTGATGGATGCCATTCTTGCTCAAGCTGGGGTGAAATACCCTTTTCTTGAAGAGTTCTGCGTATGATTGAGTTAGATAGTCTCAAGCCCAAATACCACCAAAAGATATTAGAGATATCTTTAACCACGGAGCAGACTCAATTTTCCACCTCACCTATCGCTTTTCTCGCCGATAAAACCATCGGTATTGATCATCATGTGATTAAAATTGCGAATGACGTGGTGGGTTTTTTCAAACTCGACCGCTACTTTGCTGAGCAGAATGACTTTGTCCCTGTGCGATCGCTAGGGCTGAAAACCTTTGTGATCGATCCCGCATTTCAAGGTCAGGGTATCGGCCAACGAGCCGTTAACGCCCTGCCGGCATATATCAAGAAACACTACCCTAAATTCAACACGATTTATCTTACCGTGAATTGTAAAAATGAAGCTGCCAAACACTGCTACATAAAGGGAGGCTTTATCGACTCTGGAGAGCTCTATTACGGCGGGCCTGTTGGACCTCAGCATATTCTCTATCAGGATTTGAGTAGTAGTAGGTTCTGATTCATGGATGTAGTGCGGCCTGTGCACCACTGCATCCTATCTAGTGCCTAAGTTCATCACTCCCCGATGGGCCAACTCAGTGCGTTGCACCAAAACCACCAACTGACCGCACCATTATGGTGAGTCTTTTTTATATTCCTACCTCCTCACTCCATTTTTGTACCCATTTCACATGGCGTGCATCTTGCTAAGTTACTGCTAAATATAGAGTAAAGGGAATGATCTTATGAATTTGAGCCATCAGGAGAGACATTGGCTAAAGTGGTTTGGTAGTACCGGAAAGCTGGCGATGCGCAAGGCTTGCTTTCTCAATCGGAGTCGCACTAAAGAACTAGAACAGACCTTTGATAGCATTGCCCATACTCGAGTACAGCTACTGAAAACTTGGGTCAGCAACCAATGGCACTTTCTTGAGGATGCGGCGCTGTATGTGGCGAGTCGTGACAACCAGCAAACCAATATGACCCTCGATCAGTTACTCAAACGCGGTCAGGATTTTTCTGAACTACTGGTTGTTGATAGCGATGGCATCACCACACATTCCTCTTATTCGCCTCACATTGGGCAGCGTGTGATTGACGATAAAGCGTTTAAGAGCGGTCTGAGCGAGCGTTACTTACACGGGCCATTTGTCGACAAGCGCAGTTTAAATATTGGGCCTTCGAGCTCTTCTTTTCACGACGAAGTGACACTCATGTTCTATGTGCCCTTCACCAATAAAGAGGGCAATAGTGGCTGTCTCATTGGCCGAATCCCCAATGACGTGATTGGTGATCTTATTCAACGCGAGGCTGGTCATATTTATAGCGAGTCTGGTGACAACTATCTGTTTATGGTGAACTCCATTCATGACCCTTCAATTCAACCTGGTATCGCCCTTTCTCGTTCACGATTTGAAGATAATACCTTCTCTCACGGAGAGAACTTAAAGCAAGGAGTGAGCACTGATTGGGGAAGCGTGCGTATTCAACGTCACACTGAGTTTGAAATTCGCTTTACTGATCCGGCAACCAACGAGCTTCATCCTGGCGTTAGAGAGACCATCAAAAATGGCAGTAACTTATTTGTTGAATATCCAGGATATTCAGACTACCGCCATATTCCCGTGATCGGCAAAGGCCTAACGTTCCAGCTTGATGGCTCACCAGATACTTTTGGTATGATGTGTGAATCAGACCTTGAGGAGGTTTATCGCGACCGAAGCCTTAGCTTTAAACTATCCACGCACTTCCTCACTAGCATGGTCATGACGCTCTTTTTGCCACTCCTTTTGACTCACTGGTTAGGGCTAGGCTTGGCTGCGCAAGGAGCGATAATGTTCGCTTGCATGTTGCTTAGTTTTGGGTTGTTCCGCACATTCTCCGCAAAACCTCTCGCTAACAAAGTGCATCAAATGACAATGGTGATACAAACACTTGCCGAGGGTGACGGTAACTTACGACAGAGACTAGACCCAACCACCTTTAGCAGCGATGAACTAGGAAACTTAGGGCGTTGGACCAATAGTTTTATCGATAATCTCGACGGTATTATCAGCGAGCTCGTTCATGCCAGTAATGAGGTTAAGCAGGTATCAGAGTCAATGTTCCGTCGCAGCCAAGCGATGCGCAGTGCGAGTGAGGAAGCCTCCGCTTCTCTGAACAACATGGTGGAGCTAAGCCAGTATCAACAAGACGAAATCACCAATGCAAACGTCTCTGCCACCCAAATGGATGTCGTGATGAAAGAGGCGGTTGAGAGCGCAGAACAAGAGTATGAGCAAGCGGCAAGGGGGATGGAAACGGTTCGTAGTATCGTGGAAGAGTCTGCCAGCAGCGTTAATCAAGTCAACAGCGATATGGATAAAGTCTCTGGCATTATCGACATCATCACTGACATCACAGCTCAAACCAACCTGCTCGCGCTCAATGCAGCAATCGAAGCCGCTCGAGCGGGTGAGCATGGTCGAGGATTTTCGGTGGTGGCTTCGGAAGTGCGCACTCTCGCCGACCGAACCTCTGAAGCAGCCAACCACATTGGCAGTATCATGAAGGAGCTTAACGCTAAATCACGCCAAGCGGTTATTTCTATGGAGCAAGGGGTAGAAAACGTGAGTAACGGTAACCTAATGGTGAATTCAGGTGAACGCAGCGAGCAGATGCACGCCGCCGTCTCTGATCTCTTCCACACGATTTCTAAACTCGATCAAAACAGTGCTCAAAATGGTGAAACCGCGGATAAAGCCCAGCGTTCGGTGCAAGATCTGCAAGGCTCGACCCAACAGCTGGAACGCCGAGTGACTTTGATGAGTAATGCGCTCGAAAGACTCGAGCAATTAGTAGGACGATTTGAGGTCAGCAAACACAGCGCTTAGGCTTGTGTTAACTGAGTTCCACTCACAAAAATAGCCTGTGATATACAGGCTATTTTTGTGTAAAGCGGGATTAGCGCGCTAACCAACCGCCATCAACGGCTATCGTATGACCATGCATATAATTGGACGCTGCTGAGGCTAAGAAGACACAGCTGCCCGCTAAATCCTCTGGTGTCCCCCAACGACCTGCGGGAATGCGGCCAACAATCTCTCTATTTCGTTGCTCATCTTCACGCAAAGCCTGCGTGTTATTGGTGGCCATGTAACCAGGCGCAATACCATTGACATTGATTCCATATTGAGCCCACTCATTGGCCATCAAACGCGTCAGTCCTAGCAAGCCGCTTTTCGATGCGGTGTAAGAAGAGACACGAATACCACCTTGATAAGACAACATTGAAGCGATATTAATAATTTTACCGCCGTCTCCCTGAGCAATAAACTGTTTCGCAACGGCTTGTGATAAAAAGAAAACCGACTTCGCATTGGTATCCATCACATCATCCCAATCCTGCTCAGTGAACTCAAGCGCCTCATTACGACGAATGATACCGGCATTGTTAACGAGAATGTCGATACGACCCGCCTGCTCTAGCGCTTGCTTCACCACCTCATTCACGCAATGGCTATCACTCAGATCGGCTTTCACATTGAAAAAACGTTGTCCAGATTGCTCAACTAATACTTGTGTTTCTGTCGGTTCAGATCGGTTTACACCAACAATATCACAACCAGCTTGGGCAAGACCTACTGCCATTCCTTGGCCTAGGCCAGTATTACATCCCGTAACAATGGCTACTTTTCCTTGCAGATTGAACGCATCAAGAATCATCTTTATCTTCCGAAATTAACGCACAGTGAAAACTGCTACTATGTTGGCAGAATTAATTTTGTATGACAAATCTTAACGCTCAGCAATAGTTACAAAAAAGCCAGCATTGCTAGCTTTTTTGTAACATATTCAATCCAATTTCGATCGCTACAATAACGTCACTTCACAGGTCGAGAAACAATAGCGCCAGCGTTGTGCTTCACCATGGCTCTCAATCGTAAACCATACGTTGCAGTCATCCCAACTCACGGCTTTAAGCTCTGCACTTTGCAACTCAGACAAATCATGAAGTACGACCGTCTTTAGCTCAGACTGTTTTGAACGAATCAAGGTATAAGCCAAGTCTGAGGTTGCTGGATTATCTGGCGCATACCCAGTCAACACATCCACATCACCATCAGTGATCACATGCTGGTGATAGTCCGCTTGCCCTTCAATCTTATAGCCTTGTGTAAAACTACGCTGAGCATCAACTAAGTGTGTCTCTTTCATGCGAGCTAAAGCACCTTTAAGAGGATTATCAATGGCAACACGCCATTCATGATCTTTATGCTTGCCACGGACATGATAAGTCAAATCCAACTGCTGTTGGTGAGGGTTACCAATCACATTAAGCTCAAGTGCTAAATCGCCAAGCCACAACATAGTTCGACGGAACGTAACCTCTTTGTAAGCAGCAGAATCCCACTGAACAATGGTGTGGCTATCGACCGATGCTTCAGGTTGCGTCCAATCAGCGAGTGTATCCACCAAGGTAAAACTGTCTCCTTGTTGATAACTCAACAACGTTGGATCGATCGGTGATTGGTTTTGCTGGTTCACAACCAAGGTATTATGTGTCGCGGTATTCTTGTAGTAGCCGTAATGCAGCTCGGCACCGTAGCCTGTCGTACCCAAATCAGGCAGGATCTCTTGGCCACCACGAGTTAAAATAAGCCCTAGGCGATCATAATGATCGTGCTCACCACCATATGGGGCGTGTTTAAGCAGCATGGCATTATTGCGAGCCTTGTCGAGCTCAATCGTGATACCCACTTCTGGGCAATGGGTTGACTGGCATTTAAGTGGCTGTGCATGAGGCAACTCATCGACACCATAAAGCAGCGCATCGATATTGTCTCGACTGATATTCTGATAAATGCTTGCTAGCGCGCTTGCAAACTCATCACAAGGATGCTGCTTGTAGGCGAACTCGAACAGATGTGCATGAGTCAGCTTCTCTTGTCCCGCAATGCAGTCATTCAAGCGTGGGAAATCTCCTGTGTTAAGTACCAGCTGTAGCGGGTACTTCATCATCTTCAGATAATTAGGATTCGATGCCACTGAGTATGGCGTGTTACACGCCATTTTTTCGAAATTTTGTAACGCTTGCAGTGCGTAGTAGTGGTAATGAATTGAACCCTCAAACCACATGCCATCACCGATTGCACCATGGTTAAGTTGGTAGTGAATACCGTAATCTGTGTTTAGGGCAAAATCTAAATACTGCTGCTCATCCAAAATCAAACCGATCACACCGATAGTCGCATTGATCTTCATTTCATGGTTATGCAGCTGGTCGGTACGATGTTCAATTAGGAAATCTGCCCCTTCACGCAACAGACGCACCTCGATTTTTTCTTGCTCTTTTGGTGTGAGTGCTGATTTGATGAAATCGTAGCCACGAGCGAGATCGATATGGCAATTGGCCTCACACAGCGTCTGAGCATTGGCTTTACCCGGGCCATTGTAAGGAATGCCGCCATGCACTTCATAATCAGGGTAGTAAGTGGCGTAAGCTAACAGGATCTCACGAACTTTTTCGAGATAAACAGGTTCATCCGTCAAGTGCCACAGCAGACCAAGGTCATAACACGCTTTTGCATTAAGACCATTCAACCAGCGCCACCAAGCACCGTCATACGGCTCTCCAGTAAACTCTTTACCATCAACCGGGCAGCAATGAGATTCTGGTTTGTTTCTATCCCAAGTCAAACGCACGCCGTGCTCTGGGCAGAAGTAATAAAGGTTCCACGTCGCTCGCCCATCAACAGGAACCAGCACGTCGTTGTTTAGGACAACTTCATTATTCTTTATCAGTGCTTCAATGGTTGAGCGGCTTGCTTTTTGTTTAATCGCCGCCATTTCTTGGGCTGTAAACTGTAACATCTTGATTAACTCCCCTAATTAGGCGATTTGATTGAAGTTGAAATAGCGCTCTGCATTTTTGTAGCAGATGTTCTCAATGGTTTGCTTGAGTAGGGTCTCATCGTGCGGAATCTCACCCTCTTCCACCCATTTGGCTAGCAAGTTGCACAGCACTCGGCGGAAATACTCATGGCGACTGAATGAAAAGACATTACGTGAGTCTGTCAGCATGCCGACGAAACGGCCCAACGCACCCAAGTTTTTCAGCGTGGTCAATTGCGCTTCCATGCCATCCTTGTGATCGTTAAACCACCAAGCTGCGCCAAATTGGATTTTACCCGCGGAGCCATCACTATCTTGGAACGCACCTGCCATACAGCTTAAGATGGCATTATGGTTCGGATTTAAGTTATATAGCACCGTATTTGGCAGGGCTTCTTGTTTATCTAAGGCACTTAATAGTTGAGCTAAGTTCTGTGCAATCAGGCGATCATTGATAACACTGAAACCCGTGCCGCCTCCCAAGGTTTGTTTACGGCGTTCATTGACATTGACCAGAACACCGATATGAATTTGCATGCTCCAACCATACTTGTGATAGCAGCGCCCTAGCTCAACAAACAAACGCGTCTTGAGTTGAATCAGTTCATGTTCTGTTAATGGTTCGCCCTGTAGTGCGTTATAAAATAACCGCTCGGCTTGCTGCTCATCACATGAGGCAAAATCGACGGTAGTCAAACCTAAATCAGATAGCCTACAACCAAGTCGATGAAAGTTTTCGATTCGTGCTTCAATAGCTGCGACAAAATTCTTGAAAGTATTCGATGGAATCGAGGTCAATGTTTGCAGGCGTTCCGTTAGCTCATTGAGTGCTATCGTGTTGTCGAAAACAAACAGTTCATCGGCGCGGAAAGTCGGTAGGACTTGAACATCAAAATCTGATTCAGCCAGCGCAGCGTGGTACTGCAAATGACTTAGTGGCGAATTTGTTGTACACAGTGTTTGTACCTTTAAGTTCTTTAGCACCTGACGCGTGCTGTTCTTTCCTTCCTGAAGCTGCGAATTACAATGCTGCCAGATCTCTTTGCTGTTCTCAGGGTTGAGTAGTCGATCGCAATCAAAAAAGCGTTTGAGCTCGAGATGAGACCACTGGTAAAGGGGATTACCTAATAAATAAGGCATTGCCTCACACCACTTTGCGAACTTATCGTTATCTGGTGCATTACCCGTAATAAAATGTTCATTGATGCCGTTACTGCGCATTGCACGCCATACATAGTGATCACTGTGCAACCATGCCTCAGCGAGGTTCGAGTGTTGAGTGTCTTGCCAAATGTCTTTAGCGTCGAGGTGATTGTGAAAATCGATGATCGGCAGTTCTGCCGCATAAGTATGATACAGCTTCTGCGCTAAACCTGAGTTCAGTAAGACGTTGTCGTGAATATAATTTTTTTGTTCCATAGCTCGTATCTCGAGAGTGCTTAGGTAGATGTTGGGTTCATCTGGCTAAAGACTCTAACTTGAAGCAAGGCCACTCTATTCAGAGTGACCTTGAAGAGTAATTAAATAGAATTAACTTTGAGTTTGAGTTCGTAGCGGTTGTGATACTCGCGCACTCTTAAGAAGAAGAGCACCAACAGTGAGAACAACACCACCACAGAAAACAAAGGCCATACGTCCCCAGAATGGGTTTGGAATAAGCACCATAGCCATAACCAGAGCACCAAAGACAAGGATCAGACGACCAAGCATGTTGCGTTGCTGACGGTCAAACTCATCTTGACCTTCTTCTTCAATCACAGGCGTTGCAACGTCTGTCCAAAACTCTTGGATCTCCTCTGCACGTTCACCTTGTGGTTCTTTGTAGAATTTTGTCGTTAGGCAGAAGAAACCACCAGTAATCACCAGATGACCGATAATGCCGTTCATTACGATTAGGTCAGAGGCTTCACGGCTAGTGAAACCACCCTCAATGCCAATCATGTTCGCAATGACATCAGGAGTAACAACAAAGCTCACCAAGTAAGATACGCCAACACCAACAACCAGTGTTGCCCACGCTGCCCAATCAGGCGTTTTCTTGATAAACATACCAAAGAATAGAGGCACCAAAATTGGCATTTGCAGCAGTGTACTTACGTACATCATTGCATCAAACAGGCTAAGCTCACGAAGAGAGTTGATGAACAATGCAACCATGATGATCAACACACCAAATACTGATGTCACCAACTGACTGACTCGCATCAGCTTCTTCTCTGAAGCGTTCTTATTGATGATCGGGCTGTAGAAGTTACGAACGAATACACCCGCATTACGGTTTAGACCAGAGTCCATTGAAGACATCGTCGCTGCAAACACTGCAGACATCAGTAGGCCAACCATACCCACTGGCATTGCTCGTTCAACAAAGACCAGGTATACCGCATCAGCAGCTTTACCACCGAGTGCATCGGAGTGAGCAACCAGTGCATCTGGATAGATAATTGCTGAAACCCATGGTGGAGCGAACCAAATAGCCGGACCAATCAACATTAGAACAAAAGCAAGTAGTGCTGCTTTACGAGCATTTGTTGAGTCTTTTGCAGTAAGGAAACGGTAAGAGTCCTGCATGTTGTTGATATTTTGTAGCTGCTTAACGAACATGAAGATGAACCAAGCCACGAACAGTAGTGGGTAGTTCATATCCGGACCCATAATTGAGTCTGCTGGGAACTGTTCAATCAGGTTGCTTGGGCCACCAATTTTTACAATCGCAGCAACAGCACAAACAACGGTTACCGCCATGATAACGACCATCTGAACAAAGTCTGAGGCAACAACTCCCCATGAGCCGCCGATAACTGAGATGAATAGAACAATCAGGCCAGTCACGACAATCGTTGTCTCGATATCGATTTTGAATACCGCGCTAACAAACAACGCCAAGCCATTTAGCCAAATACCGGTGTAGACGATACTGGTTGGCATCGTTGCCCAAGTGAAAACCTGCTCATTTGTCGCACCAAATCGACGACGCACGCCCTCAACAGGTGTTACGACACGCATTTGACGGAAGCGATAAGAGAAGAACAGCCAAGACAGTAGGAAACCAAATGCGTTAGCAACAAAGATCACCATAATCGGGAAGCCATCAGTAAAAGCTTTACCTGCCGCACCTGTAAACGTCCAAGCACTAAACTGCGTCATAAACGCTGTTGCACCCACCATCCACCAAAGCATCTTACCGCCGCCACGAAAGTAATCGCTCGTCGAGTTTCCTGCAAAACGCTTGAATATCAATCCAACCGCAATCATGAAAACAAAGTAAACTCCAACCACGAGTATATCTATGTTCATTGTGTTACCTCAGGCATATTTAAAATGATAATTAGGTTTTTATAAACCACTGGTTCAATAATAATTTTGTATTACAAGAAATCTAGCCACCAACACGTAAAATGTGATCAGTGAAACGCTGTTTTAGATATTTTTATTAGAACTTTGGAGCTTGTTAACACTAAGGTTTTTCAGCCCCAGTCAGCTGAATTTAGGCGCAAAAAAAGCACCTACCGAAACGATAGGTGCGAAACCGTTTATCCCAGCCTTTTGGGAAGGTTTTTTACAGCATTGAAGCCATTAACAATGCTGGAAGGTCATCGATTAATCGATCAGTGACTTAACGTACTCAGCGATCTCTGGCACTTGGCAGTTAGAGAAGAAGCACTCTTGGAATTGAGCACTGCCAACCGCTTGCTTAACAAGCTCTTGGTCAATAGCACGCAGAGACTCTACCACGTCCTTACAAACCGCTGCTTTAACATTGTTTAGGATAGCGGCATTCGCTTGCTGAGGTGCAGCGCGTTCAATTGGGTAACCTTCACCACGAGCGCCAGTGAATGCTTTTTCAAAGATGTAGCGAACGTTGAGTTCACCTGCCCAACCAAAGCCTTTCGCAAACGCAAGAGATAGCGCATTTCCATTGTTGATTTGATTGAATAGGAAAGCATCAGATGGCTCTAGGCAGTAACCACATACAACGCCAGGGTGTAGGTTGCTTGCCATCATTGCACCTTGACCAGTACCACAACCAGTCACGATGAAATCTACAGCTTTCGAATTCAGTAGGATGCTCGCTTGAATACCTAGGTGGATATAAGTTAGGTGATGATCATTCTCATCAGTCATACCAACGTTGAAAACTTCGTGGCCCAGGCCGCCAGCAACGTTGTTAAGTTCAGCTGCAACCATTGCGTTCTTTGGCGCTTGGCTGTTTTCCATAGTTAGTGCAATTTTCATTTGAGACTCCAGCAGTTTCCTGCAGTTAGTTAATTCTATAAATCTATTTTTTAAACAAAGTCTTTACGCATTGGCGTAAAGTTGTCGATCAGTACGCCCGCCTCTAAGCAGACACAACCATGTTCAATATTTGGCTCTTTATACATAGTGTCGCCCGCTTCGACGACTTTCGTTTCATCACCAATTGTGAATTCAAACTTACCTGACAGCACATAGGTTAGCTGTTCATGAGGGTGACTATGCAGTGCGCCAACTGCGCCTGATTCAAAGTGCACCTCAACCGCCATCATGTTGTCATTGTGCGCCAGAACTTTACGTGAAATACCCTCACCCAAGTCTTCTAGTGTGATGTCTTTGTTGTATACAAACATGGTTCATTATTCTCTTGTTGATCGATTGTCGCTCGCGCTTGTCGTTGATCAGCAATCAATCGGAACGTGGTGGTCAAGTTAACGCTGATTAACGTCATCTCAAGTAGAGTCCCACCAATAGATCCTACAATAATATTATTGATCAACCAGCAACATGCGCCAACCAAAAAGCCCAATCTCATTTTGATACCTTTGAGACAGAACACACTATAGGTGCCTATCGCGGTACCCAATAAGGGCCAAATGTCGTGGAAGGACTCGATTAAATACAGTCCACCCACGGCACTGATAGCGATAAATCCGAAGGCAACGGCCAGTGAAGAGACATAGATTGATGTCGCCGTCCTCAGCACCGATAATGCTGAGCTTGCCACTGACACTAGTGAGCCTAAAAGGAAATAGTGAACAAGGTGGTTGATGTGAAATACCATCATCAGGATCTTTAGTTTGCGATCGTCTTTTTGATAAAAAGTCGTCACACCTAAGGCGAGACTAACAAAGCCCAGAACCTGCGCGATAAACACATTCTCCATAACCACCTCGTACTGAATTCTTTTTGCGAATTAGCGTGACAACCAACCACCATCAACTGCCACCGTGTAGCCATTGATGTAGTTTGAAGCGCTTGATGCTAGGAATACACACGGACCAGCCAGATCTTCTGGCGTGCCCCAGCGTGCTGCTGGGATACGATCTAGAATCTCTTTGTTGCGCTGTTCATCTGCTCGCAATGCTGCTGTGTTGTTGGTAGCCATGTAGCCTGGTGCAATGGCATTGACGTTAATACCGTGGCTTGCCCACTCATTCGCCATCAGACGAGTCACACCCATGACACCGCTCTTTGAAGCCGTGTAAGAAGGTACGCGGATACCACCTTGGAAAGAAAGCATAGACGCGATATTGATGATCTTGCCGCCTTCGCCTTGAGCAATCATCTGTTTAGCGACCGCTTGAGACATGAAGAACACTGATTTAACGTTGATGTTCATTACGTCATCCCAGTCTTGCTCAGAGAAATCAATCGCGTCATTGCGACGGATGATACCGGCATTATTCACAAGTACATCGATACGACCAAGCTCAGTAACCGCACGATCAACGATTGATGGAATATCATCGAGTTTCATCAGGTTCGCACGAATATCGACAAACTTACGTCCTGTCTCTTTCATTTTTTCAATGGTTTCTGTTGGCTCTACGATGTTCACGCCAACAATATCACAACCTGCGTTTGCTAGACCTAGCGCCATACCTTGACCAAGACCCGTATCGCAACCTGTAACGATTGCAACTTTACCTTCTAGATTAAATGAATCAAGAATCATGTTCGTTCCTCAAAAAGCCGATATTTAGTGTTTTAATTTGATGGCCACCCATCGTGCGAAACAGAGAATATCAATTTTTAAAACTGCATTTCAATTATTTTTATTCGCCCTTTTCAAAAAAGTCGATCCAGATCGTCCTTTTGTATGACAAGAGGCAGGTTGGTTTCAAATTTTTGAAAACCTTTTTTAAAAAATGTGGAAGCGTACTAGCGCATAGGTATAATGCTCACAACGCGAAATTGATAAGTGGTATCAGAATGGAAAAATCAACACAGCCAGAGGCGGTCTCATCCGTACTTAAAGTCTTTAATATTCTTCAAGCTCTTGGTGAACAAAAGGAAATTGGTGTATCTGAACTGTCTCAGCGCCTAATGATGTCTAAAGCGACAACCTATCGCTTTCTTCAAACAATGAAGACATTAGGGTACGTTGCTCAAGAAGGTGAAGCTGATAAGTACTCCCTCACTCTCAAACTGTTTGAATTAGGTGCAAAGTCTCTTGAGTATGTCGACATTATTGAGCTTGCAGATAAAGAGATGAAAAAGATTGCTGAGTTGACGAATGAAGCAACGCATCTGGGTGCACTTGATGACGACGCTATCATCTATATCCACAAAATCGACTCAAACTACAACCTACGCATGCATTCGCGTGTTGGTCGTCGCAACCCACTTTATACTACAGCTATCGGTAAGGTTCTTCTGGCTGAGCGCGATGAAGAGTTTGTTCGCGAAACATTATCTCGTATCGAGTTTGTAAAAAGTACCGACCGAACTCATGAAAATGCTGAGCAGCTTATGGCTGAACTCAAGATTGTGAGAGAACAACACTATGGTGAAGACAACCAAGAACAAGAGCCAGGTCTGCGCTGCCTAGCAGCTCCTGTATATGATCGCTTTGGAACCGTTATCGCCGGCGTGTCTATCTCTTTCCCAACCGTTCGCTTTGATGAAAAACGCATGTCTTACTACATCGATCTTTTACACAATGCTGGACGCAACATCTCTGAGCAGTTGGGGTATAAAAACTACCCTGTAAAATAGAGATAACACTTTTTATAAAGCGGCATGATGTGCTGCTTTTTTTTCCAGCAAATTAATTTGTGAAACGTCGTTTTATTTTGGAGTTTTCATGGGTTCTTCTATCACCCCTAACATTCGCGACTTTTTAACTCGTCTTGATCCTTTTGACAAACTGCCAATACCTTTGGTTGAAGCCCTTTCAAATTCAGTGGTCGTAAAATATCTCGCTCAAGACGAGGTGATCACATTCAGTGCTTTGTGTACCAAGCGCTATCTTTATATTGTGAGAACCGGCGCTATTGAGCAGCGAAGCCAGGATGGTTCATTACGAGCCCGTCTGGGGGTTGATGATCAGTTTGGCTTTACGTTTCTCGACCCGCTGGAAAAAGCAGAAGATGGATATGAGGCTCAAGCTATTGAAGACTCTCTCCTCTATTTAGTTCCTCACCATGAGTTAACTCGAATTTGCCAACAGCACCCTGAGTTTGCAGACTATTTCGCCTCTCAAGCCACCACTCGCTTAACCACTGCGATAAAACATGCCGTTCGCAAAGAGGATAAAGGGCTGTTTTTTCGACAAATCAGTGAAGTCGCCAGTAAAAACATCGCGATTGTCGACCACAACGAGTCCATCAAATCTGTCGCCAAAATAATGTGCAATGAGCAAAGAAGCTCATGCGCCGTTGTGATGAGATACGACAACATTGTCGGTATGGTCACTGATCGAGATATGACTCGAAGCGTTGTCGCTGAGGATGTGTCAACGGATGAGGCTATCTCCTCTGTCATGAACAAAAAACCAATCTTGGTGAATAGTGAAGATAAGGTTATCCAAGCGATCTCTCTGATGTTGCAATACAATGTCCGTTGTCTTCCCGTTGTCAAAGAGGGCAAAGTCTCGGGACTCTTAACAACAACACACTTAGTTCATAACCATAAAACCCAATCCCTGTTTTTGATTGAAAAGATAAAATACGCGGACTCCATCAACGCACTTGCTGCGCTCAAAGAAGAGAAACAGACTATCTTCCAAGCATTAGTAGAGAGCGGGATTAGTGCAGAGCTGCAAGGACAAGTGATGTCGATGATCATGGATGCCTTCACTCGACGTATTATTCAACTTACAGAAAAACTGCTTGGCCCCCCACCTTGTGATTACGCTTGGCTAGTGGCCGGCTCACACGCTCGTAATGAAGTACATATGCTCTCAGACCAAGACAGTGCCATTGTTTTGTCAGATGAGGCTTCGGAAGAAGATGTTCACTACTTTAATTATCTTTCTATGCGTGTTTGCAACGGACTTGCAGCTTGTGGGTACCCACTGTGCGATGGAAAATACATGGCGGCAAATCGCAAATGGTGTCAACCCGTCTCTCGCTGGAAAGAGTATTACCACAAGTGGGTCCTGAGCCCAGAATACAACAAGCTTCTCAGTGTCAGCGTGTTTTTGGAAGTGCGAGCAGTTCATGGCAACGCAGACTTAATTGAAGCGGTACAAAACCACATGCATCAATGTATCCAGAAAAACCCTCGGTTTATTCCTGCCCTCACGCGAGATGCCGTTGAAACTCAGCCGCCATTGGGCATCTTCAATAGTCTGGTTTTAGAGAAGGGAGGAGAGAACAGTAATACACTCAACATTAAAAAATACGCTCTCAACCTCATCATCGATCTTGCACGCATTTACAGTCTTGCCGCTGGAGGGTCTTTAACAGGAACTGAAGAGCGTTTTCGCTATGCGGCAGAGCACGGCACGATGTCTCAAGATTCATGTGACAACATCATTGGTGCGTTTCGCTTCATTACCCATGTGCGTTTTCGTCATCAACTCAACGCAATATTGAATGGCAAAACACCGGACAACCACATTGCACCGGAGCAGTTCAGCAGCTTTGAGCGCAAGCACCTCAAAGAAGCTTTTAAAATCATCAGCGAGCTACAAGATGTCGCTAAGCTTCGTTTTGTAAAGGGTAGTTAATTATGTTTAAGCGTTGGTTCGGTAAGCCTACTCAGCATTGTCAGGAAGCACTACGAAAAACGATAGTGCCAAAAGCTCACTACAGCTTGGCGCTAGAAGAATATCTAAATAGCCCACTACCGCTGCTCTCAGACGCAATCAATAAACTAGAGTTTGTCGCTCTAGATTTTGAGATGACAGGACTCGACGCCAATCATGACAAAATCCTTTCGATAGGTTTAGTTCAGCTCAATTGTCATGAAATCAACCTATCCAGTAGCCACGAAATATACCTTGAGCATGGAAACTATGTAAAAAGAGAGAGTGCAGAAATCAATGAGATCGTACCAAATCAACTAAAAGACGCGACAGACCCGAAAGTCGCTCTGGATGAACTTCTCAACCATATCCGTGGAAAGGTTGTTATTGCTCACAGCGCATGTATAGAGCGCAACTTTCTAAACGCATTGACCCAACATACTCATGGTCTGGAAAAGCTACCTTGCCACTTCATTGATACCTTGTACCTAGAGAAGAAATACAGCTATGCAGGGCAATCAAAAACCCATTTGAGCTATCAATTGAATGACCTACGTCATCACTATAACTTGCCGGACTATTACGCCCACTCCGCAGCAAGCGATGCCCTCGCTTGTGCAGAGCTCTTTCTGGTGCAGTTGGCTAAGCTAAAACTAAAGTCGAATACTGTTTTATCTGATCTGACTTTAGCGTCACCATAAAGCACCAACGCTTAGATTTCTGCTAGTGCTTTCATTGCCTCCTGGGCTTTGCTCTGCTGCACAAAGATATGATCGTGGTAATAGGCCGCAATCACATTAGCGCTGATCCCAAATGTCGCTAATTGTGTTGAAACTGCAGCGGTTAACCCAACCGCTTCTAAACTTGAGTGAACCGTAAGCGTAATACAGCTATAGACGCCGTCATACTTAATGCCTGAGCGATCTGCTTGTGATTGCTCAAGCACCAGTGTTAAGCCCTCGCTCTCTGCGAACGTTGCCAATGGCTTTAACAACAAATAGTCGTTTAACTCGCCATCAACGGTACAAAAAACATAGCTGTTGTCGCTTAGCTCTGGTTTCATGCTTGCCAACAGCGTTTGAAGATCCTCTATTCCCTTCATAATTTCTCCCATATTTTCTTCTATGATTAAACCTACTGACAATTTACTCAACTTTACACCACATTACGTTGGTTTACGCTTGAGTCAGTACACTATCCTCACTTAACAGATCGGAGTAAACCAATATGACACATTCAATCACAAAACGATTTCTTGTGGCAGGAACGCTACTTATGACGATCTCGACTCCTACAATGGCGAAACAGCCACCCGTCGTCGTAAAGAAATCAAAGCCGAAAAGCGTAGTGGTGATCAAGCCATCTCACAAGCCAGTTTACAAAGCGCCAGTGCATCGCTCATACCATCGCCATAAGCTCCCTAAAAGCACCACATTTGTGCTTATTGCTGGCGTGAGCTACGCGGTGATCAATAATGCCTACTACAAACGCAGTAATGACACCTACATTTACGTTGAACAGCCACCGGTATCAGCACCAGTGCAAACCACGACCTCAAGCTCTGCAACCGTTGATACAAGTAATCACGGCAAAATCGTCGATATCTTGCCGACAAACGTAACCACTGTTACCGTCGACGGTGCAACCTACTATGTCCAAGGAAGTGATTGGTATGCCCCCATAGCAGGCACAAACCAATTTGTGATCATTGAGCCGCAGTTTTAAGCTTCGCTCTAAACAAAAGGCGCATCATGAACCACGCGAAAGCGCTCAAGGATGAGCGGCATCTCTTCGTTTGGCTCAATGCCCAACTCTTCACACTCTCTTGCAAAAAACGCCCAGTGCGCCTCACGCCACCAGCGTAGCGTTTTATCACCTTCCCCCTCTGCGGCGGCAAACTCAGACGTCACATCGCAATAGTGACAAGTCTCTACTTGTGTGATTTCAATAATGCAATGAGGCAGACCATCCCAATCTGTGACCACTTGCAAATGCCCTACTTCAGGTATGGGTTCATCTTCATTAAGATACCAATGAGCAAGGCTGCAGGTTGCGGTTTTTTGGCCCGTTTTGACTAGCTGAGCACAGAGATCGGCATTGTGTTTATCTGCGCAGTAGTAATCGGAACTAAAAGAGGTGTATTGGCTGCGTGTCTGTGCGGGAAGTTGGCTAAGGTAAGTCTCTAAATAGCGTTGTGAACGTTCATCCATGACGTTACTTCTCTTATATCGAAAGTCTTATATGAAAAAGCCCCAAACGCAATGCTTGGGGCTATCACTTTTACAGTGTAAAAGTATGAATAATTTGGTTGCTCGAACCACGCCAGTCTAGGCTCGGGTCGGCTTTGTCTTGTTCAAACTTGCCATCGATGAGTGTGTCTATGTATGGCAGCACTTGTTGCTGATACTCATCCAACTCGTGCAACTCATAGCCCGTCCACACCCAGATATCTTTATCTGGACACTCTGACTTCACACGCTTCATGATACGCAGAATGTCGTTGATATTGGCAGGATGAAGTGGGTCACCGCCCGATAGGGACAAACCTCGGCGCTTGATTCGTTCATCTTTCAAATCAGCAATAATGCGGTCTTCCGCCTCTTGAGTAAACGGCACTCCAGAATTAAGGCTCTGAGTGGATTGGTTATAACAACCTCGGCATTGGTGAACGCACCCTGAAACAAACAGAGTACAACGTGTGCCAGGTCCATTGACCACATCAATCGGATAATACTGATGATAATTCATTTAGGCTTACCATTTACTGCTTAAACTGCGAGGTTCTCTCTTCTAGATATTCAATTGAGCGAAGCAAAATGAACGCTAGAAACAAAACCGACCTCATTAAGAGGCCGGCTATTCTGCTCATTAATCAACCAAAGAGCAAGGGTTAATCTTGGTTGCTTTAATTACAGGTGCTTAACGCGGCGCTTCACTTCTTCTTGCTTACCGAAGTTAAACGGTCGAGCATCTGGGCTACCCAAGTAGCCACACACACGACGTGTTACCGATACCTTGGTAGAGTCATGGTTACCACATTTTGGACAGGTGAAACCTTTACTCGTCGTATCAAATTCACCATTGTAACCACACTCATAACACTCATCGATTGGTGTATTCGTGCCGTAGTACGGTACGCGTGAGTAACTGTAGTCCCAAACGTTCTCTAGTGCTTCAATGTTCTTCTGCATGTTCGGGAATTCACCGTAACAGATGAAGCCACCACTTGAGATTTCTGGGTACGGCATCTCAAAATCAATCTTATCGTACGGGTTCACCTTTTTCTGAACATCTAGGTGGAAGCTGTTGGTGTAGTAACCTTTGTCAGTCACACCATTAATCACACCGAACTCTTTCGTATCGATACGGCAGAAACGGCTACATAGGTTTTCACTTGGCGTGCCGTACAAGCTAAATGCATAGCCCGTCTCTTCTGCCCAGCTGTTCACCGCTTCTTTTAGGTGTTTGATGATCTTAAGACCCGCTTCACGCATCTCTGCATCATCGTACATGTGTACTTCTGTGCCCATCAGCGCTGTGATTGTCTCGTGGATACCAATGTAACCAAGAGAAATCGAAGCACGACCGTTTTTAAAGATGTCTGCAATCGAGTCATTCGCATTTAGACGAACACCACACGCACCTTCCATGTAAAGGATTGGAGCGACTCGTGCTTTCACATTTTCTAGACGGCTAATACGTGTCTCTAGAGCGCGACGAGCAACCACCAATCTCTCATCAAGCAGCTCATAGAACTTGTCGATATTACCTTCAGCTTGCAGAGCGATGCGTGGTAGGTTCAGGCTTACAACACCCAAGTTGTTACGACCTTCGTGAACCAGTTCACCGTTCTCTTCAAACGTGTTTAGGAAGCTACGGCAACCCATTGGTGTTTTAAATGAACCCGTGACTTCAACCACTTTGTCGTAGTTAAGAATGTCCGGGTACATGCGCTTAGAAGCACACTCAAGCGCCAATTGCTTGATATCGTAATTTGAATCAGCAGGCTTGTGGTTTAGGCCATCTTTAATAGCGAAAACCAGTTTAGGGAATACAGCTGTTTTCTTGTTTTTACCAAGACCCGCAATGCGGTTCTTCAAGATAGACTGTTGAATCAGGCGCGATTCCCAGCTTGTACCAAGACCAAAACCAAACGTGACGAATGGCGTTTGACCATTTGCCGTGTGTAGCGTGTTTACTTCGTACTCAAGAGATTGGAAAGCGTCGTAACACTCTTTCTCAGTACGTGCTGATGCAAACGCTTGTGGATCGGTAATTTCCCACTCTTGTGCTACCTGAAGGTGCTTGTCGTAGCTCGCTTTTACATAAGGTGCTAGCACTTCATCGATACGGTTAATGGTTGTACCACCGTAGATATGGCTCGCGACCTGAGCAATGATCTGCGCCGTCACCGCTGTTGCTGTCGAAATTGATTTTGGCGTATCAATCTCTGCATTACCCATCTTGAAGCCACGCGTTAGCATGCCTTGTAGGTCAATCAACATACAGTTGAACATTGGGAAGAACGGTGCGTAATCCAGGTCATGGTAGTGAATGTCACCCACTTCGTGAGCGGTCACTACATCACGTGGAAGAATGTGTGTTTTTGCGTAGTGCTTTGCAACGATACCCGCTAGCAGATCACGCTGAGTCGGGATCACTTTGCCGTCTTTGTTTGCGTTTTCGTTGATAAGATCAAGGTTGCTTTCTTCGATCAAACCTTCGATCTCGCGCGTCAATGCACTCTGTTTCTCACGAGCGATATCACGATCGTGACGGTATTCGATATAAGCGCGAGCAAGCTCCTTGTATGGACCTTGCATCAACTCGTTTTCTACTAGAGTTTGGATTTCGTGAATGTGGATTTCTTCGCAATCCTCCAACTTCAGCTCGACAGCCAATGCAACATTTAGGGCATAGATAGCAAATTCCTTGTTGCTGTGTTCTGCCGCACTCTCTACTGCTGCTTGGATGCGATCGCGACTGAATGGTGCGCGTGAGCCATCACGCTTGATTACGATAGGATTCACCTTTTCTCCTTACCCAGCATACTCACAGAGTTATCCACAAATACACTATATAGGGTGGTTTATTATTAGACTGACACTACATATTGTGGGCGTATTTAACGAGAAGCACCACTCAAAAGTAATGATCTAGATCAATAAAATCCGACAACCGGATAAGATTCTCCCGATAATTTTATGCCACTCTCACTTGGTGTTGAAACATTGAAACTGAGAAAATTTCATAAAAAACTGATTGCTTTTTGCAGAGTGCTGATAGGATAAAGGCTTATCTAATTTTCTAATCAACGGACGGATTATGAAGCACTGGATTTTCCCACTTATTGTCACATTTGGCATTATGCTACCTAGCCCACACCTTTTGGCTGCAGACAGCATTTTTCCCTTCAAGGTGGTGACTTGGAATATCGAATGGTTAACTTCTCACCATGACCGCTCGATCCCTCAATCGATCCGCACCAATGATGACTTCGAGATCCTCAAACGTTACTTCAAGATCATGTCACCGGATGTACTTGCCTTCCAGGAAGTGAATGATCTCGACGCAATTCGACGCGTTGTTGGCAGTGGTTATCACATCGTTTTGTCAGACCGCGCAAAAAAAGAGAATAAGCGGCATCAATTTCCGGATATTAACCAATACACTGGATTCGCGATCAAACATCGACTGGCCTATCACAACATTGCTGATTTTCCTTTGGTTCAAAAAAAAAGCAGTAAACTACGCTTTGCTTCATATGTCGTGCTTGGCCCTAACACCGAACAGCCTGTTCATCTTCTTTCCGTCCACTTAAAAGCAGGTTGCAGCGGCGCATACCACGACAATTACGCCTGCTTTCAGCTCTTACAACAAGCGGAAGTGCTGGCTGAGTGGATAGAAGAACGGGAAGAGCGCGGAGATAACTACATTATTGCCGGCGATTTTAATCACAACCTCGCCTACCCCACGGATTGGATGTGGGAGGTCATGCGTATTGAGGGTGATATGCACCTTGCCACCAAGAATACGTCCGCCGACTGTAAAGTTCGTTCAAACAGAAACGCCAACAAAACACATAAGTTTCGCTCGCTTATCGACCATATTATCGTTAGCAATGCCCTAAGCACGACAAATGTACGACAACAGATCTACTCAGTAAGAGACGTCATTGATCATCGCCTAAGTGATCACTGCCCTGTCATTGCCAACGTTAGCTTAAAGTAGAAACGTCTAATCAGCTTGGATCTGTTTTAGTACCATATAGCAATCGTTCTCATCCATGAATTTGGGCACGGGATAGTTCCAATGCGCCTCATGAAGAATGCTGACTATCAGCTCATCCATATCTGACTCTTGGATAAGTGGAGTCCTTGATTCTAGATGAAATTGGGACAATAGTGTCTCCAATTGGGCAATGAACCAATCCGCTTTTTGCACTTCTGACAACGCCTTTTCTCCCCCAATCACATCCGCCATTTTGGCTAATTGAGACTGAATATCGGGCAACGAAAAGCGGAGCACCGGCAGCAAAGCAAGGGCATTGCCAAAACCATGCGAGATACCATATTTGGCACCGAGGCTGTGGGATATCGCATGCACATAACCGAGACTCGCTTTCGTAAACGCAAGACCACCATAATAGGAAGCCATCGACATCTTTAGTCGTGACTCAAGGTTGTCCCCT
Source organism: Vibrio astriarenae (assembly GCF_010587385.1). Classification (NCBI taxonomy): domain Bacteria; kingdom Pseudomonadati; phylum Pseudomonadota; class Gammaproteobacteria; order Vibrionales; family Vibrionaceae; genus Vibrio; species Vibrio astriarenae. The sequence continues at coordinate 1,601,659 of NZ_CP047476.1, read as the reverse complement.
TGCTCCACCACTATGGGCAGATGCTCAAAAACCAATTTAATGGCTGCGATTGAATACGCCTGAGTTTCAGGAAGCGCATTTTTCGACACCAATGCTTCAATAGCATGCGTTAAAGCGTCAATACCTGTTTCGGCAGAGACTCTGGGAGGTAATCCGACCATCAAGCTTGGATCAATCGCTGCCATCAGGGGGACAAGCTTTGGGTCAATAAGTGGTGTCTTTTTATGATTCGTTGGTTCTGAAACAACGGCCGCAATGGTGACTTCGCTGCCCGTGCCCGCTGTGGTAGGTATCACAAAAAGTGGCGCTGGCGCGTGCCATACTCGAAATAGGCCAGCCAATCGCGCGATTGAACGCTTGTTGGTTACCCGCGCTGCGATCACTTTACCGCAGTCCATTGCAGAGCCACCACCCAGCGCAACGATCGCATCACACCCGTTTGCATGAAACTGGCTGAGGCCAGCTTCGACTTGCTCATAAGTCGGGTCTGGCTTCACCTCGCTATAGAGTGTCACTTCGATACCAAACGTTTGTAGGCTTTCCATCACATCTTGAGCGATTCCTACCTTAACAAGACCTTGATCCGTCACTAATAACACTCGCTGATAGCCAAGGTCAGCGATAGCACCGGCTAACTCTGACACTGCCCCGACTCCTGAGAACAAGGTTGGCTTAGGCATCGGAATCACCTTCGCGGCTATCTTCAGGGCAGAGGTATAACTACGATATAAATACGACTTCCACATACAGTATCCTTACTATTGGAATAATCAGTCTAATTGAGAATCCATACTCCTGCCGTAGCTAACTCACAAAGTCGTTCACTGCCGCTTACTTTTTAGTAAACTAGCGCCGTTTGATAGATAACTCAGTTTGGATTGCTCATTTTGCACACTCTTTCACAGCTTCAATCTGGTGAACTCACCGGAATTACTCGCCTTAAACTCGCACAAAACTTAACTCACTTTCCAATGGAGATTCTCTCTCTTGCTGATAGCTTGGAGATCCTCGATCTCACCGATAACCAGTTAAGTACCCTTCCAGATGAGCTTGTCGAATTAAAAAAGCTGAAGATTGTTTTTGCATCCAATAACCAGTTTGAAATACTGCCAGAAGTATTGGGTCGATGTGAGAATCTCGAGATGATTGGCTTTAAAGCCAATAAAATTAAACATGTTGCAGAAGAGGCTCTACCACCAAAACTGCGCTGGTTGATCCTCACCGATAACGAGCTTGAAAGCCTGCCTGACTCTTTGGGGCATAGGCCAAGATTACAAAAACTAGCGCTTGCGGGTAACCGCTTAACGCAGTTACCTCAATCGATGAGCCAGTTGCATAACCTGGAGCTATTGCGAATCTCTGCCAATCAGCTAGACGTGTTTCCAGACCAACTTTTAGAGTTGCCAAAACTGGCATGGTTTGCCTTTGCAGGTAATCCATTCTGCCACTGCGATCTTCACTCACAAACGGTTCCAGAGATTTCATCCACCAGCTATGAACTACAAGAAGTTTTGGGACAAGGGGCTTCTGGGGTTATCTCTAAGGCGAGTTGGACAGAGCAACAACATCGTTTCCCTGATGAAGTGGCTGTGAAAGTGTTTAAAGGTGAGATCACCAGTGATGGTTACCCTAAAGATGAACTACAAACCTGCCTGAAACTTGGCGACCATCCAAATCTTGTTAAGTCTCTTGCACAGGTGAACGAGCCTGACCGCTTAGCGCTGATTATGGAACTGATCCCGAGCCACTACAAAAACCTTGGCTTGCCGCCATGTTTAGATAGCTGCACTCGCGATACTTTCGCGCCAGGATTTACACTTTCGATTGAGCAGATCGATAAAATTGTCTGCGAAATGACTGATGTGTTTGAGCACCTGCATCATCACCAGGTTTGTCATGGTGACTTGTATGCTCACAATACGTTGTTTGATGAGCAGGCGAATATCATATTTGGAGATTTTGGCGCTGCAAGCATGTACCACATGCTAAGTGAATATCAGCAAGAGAAAATCAAACAAATTGAGCACCGCGCGCTGGTTCATTTTATTGATGATATGTTGAATGTTTGCTCGTTTGAAGATAGAGGCAGTGAGTTATACCAATCATTAAAGGAACGTATCGCCTAACGCTAGTTTTGAGGCAGTGCATCACTAACAGCCTGCCTCACCTTCCTATTGGGTAGCCCGACTTCTTCTATACTCATTATTCAGCTAACAGATAATGTCTAAGGAGAGTCTCATGAAACAGCTGACTATTCTTCTCGCACTCTTTTTCGTAAGCACAGCGCAAGCTAGCAATGGCCTCATCAAACTCAAAAGCCAATACGATGTCGAAACCACAGTCGAACGTTTAGAAAATACACTGGTTGAAAAAGGGATGATGCTCCTCACTCGTATCAACCACGCTCAAGCTGCGAAAGATGTCAGTATCAAACTTCATCCGACGCAACTTCTCATCTTCGGTAATCCCGCGGTTGGGTCCAAATTGATGCAGTGCTCGCAGACATCAGGCATCGATCTTCCTCTCAAGGCATTGATCACAGAAGATGAACAGGGGCAGGTATGGTTTACCTACAATGACCCAAGCTACATTGCCACACGCCATCAAGCTGAAGGGTGCGATAAATTAGTAGAAAACATGGGCAAAGCGATGGCTGGGTTTGCCAGAGCGGCAACCCAGCGCTAGACGAGAAGATAGAACTTAGCGAAGTTTATCGCAACGAATGAAGATAAAGTTTGGGTTCGCCTTTAGGTGGTGGTAAATGTCTTCTGAGATTGCTTTTGCTCTCTCATCCACTTCCCCCTCACTGATCTTAGAAATAGCCAAACCCGAGGCTGAAATCGCCTCGGTGATTTCCGTTAAAGAACGGCGGAAGAAACGCACGGTCACAGGTTCACCTACCGTATTCCACTCTTCCTCAATCAGCTCTCGGTCAAAATAGTTTTTTGTCACTGAGCACTCAAAATCAGCGAACGGATGATGGGTAGAAAAGACCATATAACCCTCAGGCTTTAATACTCGATACACCTCTTGGAAAACAGGCTTGAGGTCTTCGATATAGTGAAGAACCAGCGGGCATACAATAACGTCTGCACTATTGTCTGCCTCGTTCGGCAAACCCAACGAGAGGTCTTGCACATACGCGTTAACCTGATCGCCCATTTTTGCTTTCACTAACTCAACCATATCCGTTGACGCATCGATGCACGTCACACTCTCTACCCCTTGTGTTAGAAACCACTCAGTGTAGATACCAGAGCCACAGCCCATATCAATCACACGCTTTCCCGACAAATTGTCCAGCATTGCCATGGTGCTAGGTCGCTCAAGCAGAGCGTTGTAGATGTTTTCTTTCACTACTTCCCCATACTTGGAGGCGTGCTTGGTGTACATATCTGACATGAGAAGCTCCTTAAAAATAATATGAATAATAACCTTACGGTTTATGTGATAAATGTGGCGGAATTTGGTCAATAATCGCGCTATAACGGAAAAGACATCAAAAGTGCAAGGAAACGCATATGCCCCCAATTAATACGCTCATGTACGACACTCTGAAAAACCTGTCAGACAATGAACACCATAATCATGCTCAAATCCGACAAACTCTCTATGACCAACTGGAGCTGACCCGAGAACAACAGTTGGTGCTTTACTCACGAGTTTTAGGTCCAGCCAGCGCTGGACGCTATGAGAGTAGCCAGGCCCTGGATGATGCAGTAAACACTGCCATCCAACTGTTGGAAAAATAACTTGTAGAGTCAGAGTCAAACCTCCCTTGTCTCTGACCTCTGCGACACTAAGCTTTCTTTACAAACTTCGCAGTAATCATCATGTCACCCGCACCATCGACTTTACAATCAAGTTGATGATCTTTGCCCTCTACGATGCGCTTAATCACCGCTTTAGTGCCAATTTTTAACACCAAAGAGCTACCTTTCACCTTTAGGTCTTTTGCAAGAGTCACTTTGTCGCCTTCTACAAGTGCGGTGCCATTGGCATCCTTCATCATAAGCGATTCATCCACCTCTGATGGATTCCATTCATGGCCACACTCCGGACACACTAGGTTCGCTTGATCTTGATACACATACTCAGACTGACAATTTGGACAAGGAGGCAAAGACATAATCAACTACTGCTTTATGAGAAAAAAGGGTGACTATGGTAATAGTTAAAAGCGTGTTGTGCGAGGGGTAGAATCGGTTTCTTAGAAAAAGATAAGAATCAGGGAGACGAGAAACAAAAATACATAGAGAGTTTCCCCTCTATGTATCAACAAGTACTATCTCGAAAAGTATCGAGTAAAAAGCATTACACGTAGTAAGCTTCAACCGTACCTTTAAGTGTGATCAGCATTGGCTGACCCCAGCGGTCTTTCGCCTTTGGTGAAGGGATCTTAACCCAACCTTCACTGATGCAGTACTCTTCTACATCGTTACGCTCTTTGCCGTTTAGGCGAATACCGATTTGGTGCTGGAAGCACTCTTCGATAAAGAACGGGCTGCGAGGGTTGCCTGCAAGACGATCGGGTAAATCTGGCTTTGCGTTATTGTCGCTCATTTTCATGACCTACATTTAGTAAATAGTGAGGCATTGTAGTCAATACCTGTTGTGGGCTCAAGCTTGTCGAGCGTTCCACTCTGAACGCAATACACCATATTTCACAGAATCGTAGTACACCCCTTTGTGAAAGCGTACTTTTCTCAATCTTGCTTCTAAAGTTAATCCCACTTTCTCTGCTAAAGCCATCATACGAGGATTACCTGACCACGTTGTCATACCGACTCTTTCTATATCATGACGCGCGAATAATGCAGATATCCACAAAGGCACAGCCTGAGCAGCTATTCCTTTGCCCCAACATTTTTCATCATAAAGAACGACACCAGCCTCCAGCAATCGAGTAGCTTCACACTCCCAATAACTGTTTACCGTTCCAACGGGCCTATCATCTATCGTAATAAGCTGCATATCTTGCCCGAGCAACATACGTTCAAAGCTTGTCGCTGCAAATTCTTCGATTGTAGGCGACATGTAAGGAAAGTAGGGACCATTAAACTCAGACCACAGCTCGTTAGAAGTCACTAACTGATAAAGACAATCAAGCTCTCCCGATCTGGCACAGCGAATCGCAATAGTTGGCTGGTGTACTGCGCTCATCAAACAAGCTCGCTTTGGACGTTGGTATCCCAAACCATGATCGTTGTCTCAACGTTATGATGTTGCGCAGTGTGCAAAAGCTCAAAGCCGAGTTTTTTGTAAAACGCAATGTTGAAACTCTCACATTGCAGGTAGAGCTTCTTCACGCCCATGCCACAAGCCATCTCCTTAGCCCTGTGTATCAATGCCCCCGCAATACCTTGTCTGCGATAGGCACTATGTGTGTACACGCCACCGATCCAGTGCTCATAATCTGGGTAGTTTTTATTTTCCCTGATTTTGAGCTCCAAAACACCAGCGAGGTGATCCTCTACATGGGCGATAATAGCCAATGGTATCTTATTGCGGTTACTGGCTTTTTCGGTCACTTTCTCAATCACCGTATCCAAAGTGATATGAGGCGCGGTGTGCGCCCACTCATCAAAATACCATTGAGCAATAGTGGTGACCGCCTCAGGATGATCAGTAAGCAGCGATATCTTCATTCGTCGTCCTTTTCCTTTTTGGCAAGTTACTTCACCAATTTAGAGACATAAGGCACATTTCTTAGCCTGTCTTGCCATGGCAACCCATAGCCGACTAACAAGTCATCATTTTCCATTTCAATCGCAAAGTACTGCGGTACCGGAATATCGACTCTTCCCGGTTTAACAAACAGAGTGGCGATAGAAAGAGACTTAACCTCATAGTTGGCTTGCAAATGATCGATCAAACGCTTCATGGTGCCACCAGATTCAATCGCATCATCAATAACAATCACATCTTTGCCGGATAGCGGAATATTGTGATGGAATACAATCTCTGATTGATTATTGCTGTCCCCTGGAGTGTGGGGGCACGAGATGTAGTCCATCTTAATATCAAAGTTCAGCTTACGAACGAGATCCGCTGTAAATAGAATGCCGCCAGGCACCACCGTTATGATGACGGCATCGCTAAACTCAGCATTGAGTTTAGCGGCAACCGCTGCGACTCCTTGCTGAATCTGCTCTTCACTTAAAACCAACTCACCCACATGAGATAAATCCATACACTACCCCTTTAATAAATGCGATTAACCCTAGCTAAGCCAAACCTTGCGTGGAAAGAGATCCACCTATAGCGATTGTAAATCTAATTGCCAATAGCCTACGGTTCTCTTTTCGCCAAATTTATAACCAATACCAACAAATTCGCCGACTTTGCTGAAACCCAGTCGTTCATGCAGCCTAACACTGGCGTGATTAGGTAACGCAATTGAGCCAATTGCGTTCTCATAACGATTAGCCTTCAATCTCTCTAAAAGCTGTCGATATAATTGAGTACCCAGACCTTTCCCCGCTTTCTGATGCGACAAATAGACTGACACTTCAACCGTGTATCGATATGCAGAGCGAGGCTTCCAAGTATTCGCGTAGGCATAGCCAATCACCTCATCATCATGCAGTGCCACAATCCAAGGATAGTTCTGCCGCTGGACGTGCTCTATTCTTGCTGACATCTCTTGTGAAGAGACCGATTCTTCTTCAAATGAGATAAACGTCGACTGAATGTAGTGGTTATATATGTGCGCTATTTGCTTTGCATCTGTTGCGATGACATCTCGAATTTCCAAGTATCCTCCTTGATACATCTTGTGGCTTAGCCTTCCTCGGCCACCCTATCCCATCAATAGTGTCACATCAACACAGCTTGGGGTTTGATATGAAACAGCCCGTTAAGAAAGCTCTACTCGATAAATCGGATTGATAGGTTTATCAACAAAATATGACCACACATGCTTGTAAACAGCATGTTGGCTCGGATAGGGCGTGAGTGCCAGCGCCTCTTCAAGCGTGCACCAACGATACTCCGTATGTTCATGATTTAACTTAATCACCTGCGCTGGCGGGCATTGGACAACAAAGACAGGAATGAGTTGAATCACATTAACATGCGGTTCATAGAACTGTTCCAGAAATTGAGCGTTGAAAAGGTGAGAGACTTGAATCTGAGTCTCTTCGTAGAACTCGCGTTGTATTGCATCAACACCAGTCTCACTGCCTTCTATCGACCCTGCGACATGACACCAAAAGTCGCCTTTGACACGTTTCATCAGCAGCATCTTGGTTTCACCATCTATTTGAGAAAGCGCAACGCCAGACACGATAGAGGTATTCACTGGGATCATCTCGAACTCCATGTATGAGAAATATAGGGGCGACGATTAACGGGACTATTGTTTACCGCTCGCGGGAACAGCAAAGCGCCGAGCATCCGTCTCAAACGCTTATCAAGTGTTTGCTTACAAGGTACTTACGTAAAAGTTACTTGCAAAAAGTATCGATGTAGAGCGCTTCCACCTTGTCACGCGCCCATTGAGTACGGCGCAAAAATTTCAGTGAAGACTTGATGGATGGATTGTTGTAGAAACAGTTGATTTGAATCTCCGCATCTAACCCTTCCCAACCGTAGTGCTCTTGCAAACGCACCAGCATCTTTTCCAAAGTAATACCGTGAAGTGGGTTATGAGGTTGCTCTTGGATCATTTTGTTGGCTCCCGCAATGCCAATACTAAACCGCGAAGTTTAGCAGAATCTGAGCACGACTTGTGATGTTTTACGCTTTGAGTATCGCTTCAACGACTAAAGTTTATTAGGGTGTTCTGCAAACTGAGCAGTTCAATCTACGAGCTCTGCCACTCGGATGATTTCCTCAGCAGCATTGCTTCGAATCACTACATAATCAGCATAAGAACACACCGAATGTTGGTCGCACAGTAGTAGTGTTGAGATACCAAGATCGCTTGCCCCCTCTATATCCGTGGCGATATTGTTCCCCACCATTAATGTCGTGGCTGGCGAAGAGCCAATACTATTCAAAGCAAGTTGATAAGCCTTGGGGCTCGGTTTGCGATAACCAATTTCGGATGTCCAGATGACTCGGTCGAAATAACGAGAAAGACCACGAGCATCAAGGTCTTGCTGAAAAACCTCCGTTGCCCCCGTAATATTCGCCAGCAACACCATTTTGATGCCACGCGATTTAAGCGACTCCAAAACCGGGATAGTGTAGTCATAGAGCTCACCCTCTGAGGCAAACTGCGCTAGATGTTTGCGCCCAATGTCCTCGTCAAAGGGTAAACCATAAGTAAGAAAGGCGGTTCGCCATATCGCTTCCCAATCGAGTACAGAGACTCGTTCAGGTGGATAGAGCTGCTCTATATACTCTTCAATAAGAGTACCGATTTCAAAGGCGAACTTGGAAGGGTGAACCTTTCCCAAAGTTCGCGCTATGCTGCCCATCTTGCACAGCGTATTGCCATAATCAAAAATCACAGTGTCGTACATTCCCTTGTCCTCCACTTCGGTCATCTTCTTAGGAATAAAGCCAAAACGCCAAACCCTAACTCTGCAGCCAGATACGCAAACATCAATACGCTCGCCTGACCATCAACTAAAATACCGACCGTTCGTCCCACAGCCATCAAAAGTAAACTCGCGGCAACAATAACTAAGGCAAAATCGATATCCTCCCTGAGTTTCATTAGCAGCAATAGTATAACGCCTATTGATAGCTGAGCCCCGCCATACGTTGCCCTAAAGTCTATCAACGAGACGGAAGTCGCTGGGCTTGAACCTGTAACCCAATGGGCCATCTCTACCGGATAAGCGATAAACACGGCACCGTAAATGAGAAAGAAAATCGCCGTTCCATACACCAGTAACTTTGACATACCACCTCCTGCTTTTGTTTTCAGACTCTAACTTGCCCTTGGCGCGAACATAATGATAGCCATACCCAACATCGCCACGGAAACCCCGAGAAAGTCCCACCATGTGGGGCGAATGCCATCCACCAACCACAACCAAAGTATCGCCACAAAGATGTACACACCGCCATAAGCGGCATACACACGACCAGCCGCAGTGGGATGCAAAGACAATAGCCAAGCAAACAACCCGAGAAAGAAGGCCGCAGGTACCAGCAGCCAAATCGACTTATCTTCTTTTAGCCAAAGATAAGGCAAATAACACCCGAGTATCTCAGCGATAGCGGTGATGAAAAACAGCCCGATGGTTTTAAGTTCCAACGATCACACCCTCTTTGTTTAACTCCGGTGAATAAGACTCGAAAGGACTAAGGTCAATCTCTTCAATCGCACAGACTGCACGAATCGTCGAATTGGCACATAAGCGCTTCAAATAGAAAGCTAGATGCTCAAAAGCCAAAGGCGACGTCTCAATGGGTAACGACCATTCTGCCAGCATAAAGAGGAAGTAATCGCATGCAGATAGTTGATCGCCAAGCAGATATTGGTTGTATGCGAGCTGGTCATTGATAATTGATAATGCGTCGGCAATACGATCATCTTGCGCGGCGACAATATTTGGAATTGTTGCTTGGTCATTCGTATGGCGATGGGGGTAATACCGCACCATCAACTCAGCCTGGAGCGTGTTATTAAGAAATGTTAGCCATTGGTAGAATAAAGCGCGTTTTGGATCACCGATGTGAGGCATTAGGCCTGAATCAGGGAATAACTCGCAGATATGCATACAAATCGCCGGGCTTTCAAAAATCGGCTGCTGATCAACGACCAGCGTCGGTATTCGACCTGCGGGATTGAGCTTAAGATAATCAGGCGATTTCTGAACATTTGACTTTTTATCAACCAACAGCAACTCATAGTCAGCATTTACATGATGCAACAAAAAATGGGGGGCTAAACTCGCGTTGTTGGGATAGTAGTATAACTTGAACAAAAGTGGCTCCTTGCTGGCCAATTGTGAATGGTTAGAGTATTACTCATGGTGGCGGCGTAGCTTGTATTCCAGCGCTGTTTTGACGGCTAGCCATTCACTATTAATAATCGAAAACACAACGGTATCTCGGTAGCCACCATCGGGTAACTTTTGATGATTTCGTAAGATACCGTCCTGCTTAGCGCCTAAACGGGCAATCGCAGCCCTCGAAGCTTGGTTATGCCAACTGGTTCTAAACTCAACCGCAATCGCCCCTAAAGCTTCAAACGCATGAGTCAGTAGCAGCGTCTTGCACTGGGTATTACAAGCGGTGCGTTGATAACGCTTACTATACCAAGTGTACCCTATCTCAACGCGCTGGTTTGTTGGGTCAGCATTGCAAAAACGGGTCGTTCCAATCACTTGCTCTGTTTCTTTATCAATCACAACAAAAGGTAAAGCCAAGCCCTTAGCCTGCTGCTCAAGTGCTGAAGCTATATAAGCACGCACATTGTGCTCGGAAGGCACAGACGTAAACCACAAGTTCCATAGCTCTCCATCGGATGCTGCTATTACAAGCTCTTTAGCATGCGACTCACGCAAGGGCACCAGTCGAACGTTCGTCGACTCTAAAATCACCTCTTTAAACCACATTTCACTTCCCTCACTGACCACAGTCCTCTCTCCCTCTCTCAACATTCTATCTCTGGCAGCTTCACACCCAACAAATTACGTTCTCTAATCAATGCATACCACTCTTTAAAGACACTGCCCCATAATGGCAAAAGGGCAAAACATCGCAATACCCCACGCAATAGAGCGCAGTGTGCCCGCATTCACCAAATACAGTATGTGGTAAACGATTCTGAAGCCGATGTGTATCAGTGCTAACCACTGAACACTGTCACTGGTTGTCCCGGTCGCGATTGCGAGCAAAATCGCGGTAGAGAAAACAATCAGTGATTCAAATGCATTTTGATGAGCGGCTAGGGCTCTAGCGCCAAACCCATCAAGCTTTGCTTGCTGCTCTCTGGGGTGATTATTATCGTAGCCACCCAGTTTGTGCATGGCGGCGGCCACAGGGATTTTAGCTAAGTAGGGCAAAAGTGCTGCCACAATTAGTGAGAAGATGAGTATCGTCAATGGATGGGCCCTCTATTTGTAATGAATTGAACGGATTTCAATGGCGAGCACGAGTGTCAAAGCAGAGCATTAAAAGTGCTTCTCATAGCATTGCTCTACCTGTGGCTGCCCCCAGAGTTCGCGCTCTTCTTCAAAGGCTAACTGAAAGCCGTTCCTCAAATACAGTGCTTTTGAGACTGCTAGCCCTGCCACCGTCCACAGTATGACTTTAGAGTACCCCTGCTCAATACTAAAGCTAAGTGCGTGATCAATGAGTGTTTTACCCAATCCCTGACCTCGAGCCTGAGGCGCGACAGAAAACCAGCGAAGTTGAGCAACCGATGCCGACTGTTCACAAATACAGATACTGCCCATTAACTCACCGTCGAGCTTGGCTAACCAGATCCTTTCACGCGGATTTTTCCGAATCGCAAACTGAGCCAAAGGCTCTGCTACGTATGCTTCAAATGTGAAGTCATAGCCATACTCGGCGGCGTATAACAGCCCATGTTGTTTGACGATTTGTCCTAAATCTCCGGGCTCTAATGTGTTGCTTATAATCATTACAGTTCCTTTGTATTGATTGTCTTTTTGTCATAATGCCACGCTAAACAGCACCTCACTACCTTTTTAAACCAGCACCAGCACTGGCATACATAGCGTGTGTTTGACCCGTTAAGCAGGCCCAATATTGATCCCCATATGAGAAATGCCACCATTCACGCGAATAGTTCACAAAGCCCGCCGCTTCCATCACGGAGTTCAACAGTGCCCGATTGTTTTTAGCCCTCTCAGGTAGACCAACGACTTCAGTCTGACAAAGGCTTTCATCCACGCGAGACCAATCTTTAATCTCCATACCAAAATCAATCACCTGACCAAGCTCGTCAATAATTTCGACATCAACCGCACCACCAGTACTGTGAGGCGGATACAAATCGACGCCATCATAGGTTTTTATTGGCGCCACCAGTCGAGCAGCGATGGCATAAACCTCTCGTTCCGACAGGTTGGGGTTATCAACAAACACGCGCTTAAGCTGTTCTTGAAACAAGGTATGTTGAAATTGGGGAGAACGGTAGCCTTCGTACAAGCGTATTTTTAAACCCAAGGGCAGCAGCGTTTGAGCTCGTTGCAGCCTAGCCAAAACCTCTTTACGCACCCAATGGTAATGTTCTCTCGTCTCTACACTTTCTGGAGGCGGGCCAAGCTCAATGATCCCTCGAACAGACACCAGCTCTTCGCCCATATCCGTGACGGGAATATCCGTCACTTTGGGGGAGGATATATCGATATGATTCAACGTTATTCCTTTAACCGTTTATTGAAAAAAGAGATTATTGAGAAAAAGGTTAAGTGGTCGCCACGCGCATTTTGCCTTCGATGACGGTAACCGCAGAACCTATCAGCTTAGTACGACCATTAGGTAAGCTTTCGGTAGCCACATAACCACCACGCGCCGAGGCTTGATAGCCTTTAAGCTGTAACTTACCCAGTTTCTCAGACCAATATACGGTTAAAGCACAATACGCTGAGCCAGTGACTGGATCTTCATTAACCCCGACCCAAGGTGCAAAGTACCTTGAAACAAAATCGAGCTCTCTGCTCTCTGCGCGTGCCGTCACCAACACACCCCGCCCCGCCATTTGTTTCAATGCATCAAAATTTGGAGTCAGATTCAACACAGTCTCTTCGCTTTCAACTTCAATAAACTCCTTTGAGTCGAAGCGACCAAACGAAACCACCTTGTCTGCGTCTATCCCCAACTGTTCCAATAGGTCAAGAGATGGAGAAAGACCAAAATCAATAATCGGTGATGGGAAATCCAGTTCGATAGCCGCTTCGTTAACCCGAGCGGTTAGGGTGCCAGATAAGGTTTCGAATTGAACCTCCTCACCAGCCTTTACCTGCCCTCTCTGTTTTAAAATATGCGCAGCCGCCAGCGTACCATGACCACACAACTTAACCTCAGCCTCAGGCGTGAACCACCTCAACCTCATATCAGATAAAGACAAAAATGCGGTTTCAGACACCGCCATTTCTTGCGCAATCGAGCGCATCAGGTGCTCACTCAAGCCATCATGGGTAATGCAAATACCCGCAGGATTGCCTTTGAAGGCTTCACTTGTAAATGAATCCACCTGGTAGATATCTAAATCCATTACGTTCTCCTAATAATTGCAGGGTCGTGATGTGTTGAGTCAACAGCAACGCCCTATTGATTAAGTCATTGTGCCGCAGACAGGAAAGCTGAATCAAATGCAAAATCCCACTTGTCACTTCTTCATCTCAAACGCATTGTTCTCTTCGTTCAGCGTAGCCCTATTGATACCCCTAAATTCTGTAGGTGGTCCCTTATGACTTTGACCGCTACACTGTTGAAGACATAAACAACAAGGAAAGCAAAAATGATTCAAAAAGGACAAAGTATCCCCACCGCTACGCTTAGCGAGCTGACCCCTGAAGGCATGGTAAACCACAATACAGATGCGCTTTTTGCTAACAAAAAAGTAGTACTGTTTGCCGTCCCTGGCGCGTTTACGCCAACCTGCTCTGAGGCGCATTTGCCGGGCTACGTAGTGTTAGCTGACGAAATTAAAGCAACGGGTGTCGATCTCATTGCCTGTGTTTCCGTTAACGATGCCTTTGTTATGCAAGCTTGGGGCGAAGCACAGAACACGTCAGAAATTATGATGTTGGGTGATGGTGATGCTGGCTTTACCAAGGCGTTGGGTCTTGAGATGGACACAGCAGCCTTCGGCGGAGTGCGGTCACAGCGATACGCGATGGTCATTGAAAACGGTGTTGTGACACTACTTAATGTCGAAGAGCCTAAGCAGTTTGAAGCAAGTAAGGCCGAGACCATTCTGGCTGCTCTCAAATAAACTCTGTGAGCCATAGAGGTTCAGAATGGTTTAATCTGAACCTCTATCGTTTGTATAACGTTGAGTGAATCATAATTAACGCAATATCAGGCGCTTGTTCCCACTATCAAGAAATAGGCAATGACGAGCATCGTTGTACCCACAAACACCTCCAACACTTTCCAAGACTTGGACTTTGAAAATATAGGGGCCAGCAACCGTGCTCCGAAACCAAGAGAAAAGAAAAACACAAACGACGCTGTTATGGCTCCCAAAGCAAACACCAGTTGGTTGGGTGAATATTGAGTTGAAATCGAACCCAACAACACCACAGTATCCAAATACACATGAGGGTTTAGCCAGGTAAACGCGAGAGAGATCAGTACCGCGCTCATGGCAGATTTAGGTGCATCTTTGCTGACTTCAAGCGCGTGGTCAGTGGTAAAGGCCGTCTTGAAACTCAAAACCGCATAGACACATAAGAACAAAGCCCCGCCATATCGAGCAAACATTTCTATCTGAGGATACGTTGTGACGATGGCGCCAAAGCCAGCGACGCCTAAGCTGATGAGAATGGCATCGGAAACCGCACACACCAAGCAAATGAGAAACACATTGTCTTTCTTTAAACCCTGCTTGAGCACAAATGCATTCTGCGAGCCGATAGCCAGAATCAAAGACAGGCCCAAAGAAAAACCTGCTAAATACGTGGTCATTAATGACTTTCCTTATCTTTATAACCCTATCGTTATATTTAACAATCTGTTACGTGACAATCCATCTGCAACACTTGTCAGTAGTGAATTGCACAATGTCGCCCTAAAGCCAAACACTGCTTGGTTTGCTTGCTCATACCTGAGAGAATTGCGGGGCAACTTAAACTAGGCAACATATTATGAAACTTTTAGTACGCAATCTAGCGCGAACCACAACAGAACAAGAACTGCGAGTGCTATTCTCAGCGCTCGGCAAGGTGACTCAATGCGATTTGGTTCTAGACCAAGAGACAGGTCAATCAAAGGGCTTCGCTTTCCTTGAAATGCCTGACGAAGATGAAGCTAAGGCAGCATTGAACAGCTTGAACCTGACTAAGGTCGCTAAGAGCACAATTCGAGTTAAATTCACTCAAAGCTAAATCATCTAAAAGGGAGTCATCGTATCTCGGCTCCCTTTTCCATTCTCACTTGTATCAACCCCTTCCCTAAACCATAGTTTACTAATCACAACATTCATTTGAAGCGAGGACGCCACGCGTTATGAAAGACTGTAACCAGTGCGGAAAATGCTGCATCAAGTATGGTGATGGCGACTTAGCGGCCACACAAGAAGAAATCGACCTATGGGAATTGTTTAACCCAGAGATTTTCGAGTATGTGAAAGATGGCAAAATTTGGTTCGATCCCGAGACAAGAGAGCCACTAAACCGCTGCCCGTTTTTAGAATTAGCCCCAAAAGTCAACGCAGAAGAAAAGGATAAATACACATGCAGTATTTATCCAGATCGACCCGAAGACTGTCGCCACTACCCGAGCCTAATCAATGAAATGGTGAGAGATGAGTGTGAAATGATCGAAGTTGTTGACCTTGAAAATCCCAAGAAGGCTCAAAAGCAACTCGATCAACTCATGAGTTCAAGTCGCCCACCGACTGATTTCTAGAAGTTAGATGTTCTGAGCCTTTTACTTAGGTCTAGGCATAGTGACATCTCGAGCGCCGAGAGGTAAGGATGCATAACCTTCATATCCAGGATAGCTAGGGTATCCCGGATAACCGGGGTAACCAGGATACCCCGGATATCCACGACGAGGTTTGTCACTGAAATGATACAAGCGATTGCCATTGGTGATCGTGCCTAAGTAATCTCCATCCGTTGTCACCACATCATCATCTTCCCAAGGTAACCAAGCAACCCAATCACCGTCTGAGTTGTAGACATTTTTGCCAATTCTAAAACCTAACCAATCACCAGAAGAGTCAAATAGATGCTGCATTGTGGATGTATAACCTCTTAAAAATTATGGAATAATACATCACTGCATTATGCAACTAGATTGAAGTAAGTTCTGAGAGTTGGCTTGAAGTTCGTGAAAGTTGTAACGCCGCGTTAAGTGGTGAACAACGCCATCCACCAAACCTAAACCATTGTACCTTAAACACTTAAGCTAACTTGAACTGAAATCGCCAAGCGTTGTGAATCCGTCTTAAACGCTTTGTTAGGGCTATATCTTGATGATTATTGGTACATCTTCCCAAGCAAGGCTGCCTCTTTGCATTGTATGACTCATATTATGATATATCGCTTTCTTGGTTTTGGCGTCGATACCTTCCCACAATTCTGGATTAACACATATATCTTCGGATTCGCAAAATACAACCTTATTCAAGAAATGCTCTAAGTCATACTCAATGTACTTAATAATTTCTCCCATAAATAAGCTATTTTTCTTCAGCCAACAGAGCACAACATGTGTTTCATTTTCAAATGGCACTAAGTTAAAAGAAAATGAAGGAATATAGTCAGGATACTGTTCCAAAAATTCAAGGTAAAGATCAAGGTGCATATTAACCATAGAACAACATGATACGCCGACATTTTTTTCCAAAACTATCTGAAAGTACTCGACTTCTTCAAAGTTTTTACTTTTTATAACTTCATCAATTTCACCAAGTTGAACCAACACTGAATTGTTGTAGTTTTTTTCATGCCAGTTGCACATTTGATATAAACCAAACACCTGTTCATGATTTAAGCTATCTTTTACTTCGTTATATACAAACTTAGTCCTCTCTAGCTCTCTTTCCTTTCTGTATGATTCATAGCTCATTGAACGGTAATAAAAAGATGCCGCTTGTTCATTAGATATTTCACCTAATTTTTGTCTTTCGATTTCTTTAAAAAGTTTCGTATCGTGATGGTTACATAGACCAGGATAGGTAGACGCTTTGGAAATTGGAGTTTCAACAAATTTAAAGTTCATCTCACCACTATGCATATCAAAGCTTTTTACCATACTATCTCGTAAGGCATAGACCTTTTTACTTCCACAGCATATATGTTTTAGCTGTCCGTTTCGTTGTTGTGAGTGAGACAGGATGGCCTTCTCGTCACAATTGGAAACCATACACCGAGAGTCTTTTTTACTAGTTTTCTTCAATTTTTTTTCAAACTTGTCAAAAGCTCGCTTAACAAGCTTAAATTGTTCGCTCATTTCAATACCTAAATATATATCCTAGCCGGATAGCAATAGTAGCTAAGTCAATGATTTTATGTAAGTACTATTCGAGACTGTATGCACATAGCCCTAACGCCTTGTTAAGGTGTGAGGCACGCAATACCAAAGCTTCCGTATAGCACCTTAACCACTAAACCTAACGCATAGTAAAAATGCCACGCGTGCCGAATCACTCTTGAACAATTTGTTAGGCAAATTCTACAGATATGCACTGACTACTGACATACAGTGCTGAACAGTGCTTTCTTTTTCACCGACTGGCGCGACATAGTGAATTGCAGATTCAGCATCCACCCTACTCGACAACTTACTAATAACCCACGCTGCTAAGTACTTTGATGACAAACAACCACCTGCTGTTGCAAGATTGCCATCAGCATAAAATGGCAGCTCTAAAACAGTCACTCCTGATTCGACAACCCAAGGTCTCGTTGTTAAATCGGTACAAGCTGGTATTTGATGTAGTAAACCAAGCACAGACATGAGCAAAGTACCTGAACATTGCCCACCAATTAACTGAGTTTCAGGGTTTAGCTTTAACCTTGAAAGTATATCTCTGTCTTGAGCAATATCGCGCGTTAGTACACCGCTACCAAACAATACAACGTTGGCTTGATTCGCAAACTCTAGAGGCTGTTGAGATTGAATTGTAACTCCGTTCATTGAAGTGATGTACTTAGATGGACTCGTTATTTGCACATTCCAACCAGCGTCTTTCATTAGGTTCAAAATTCCCGCTGCTATGAATGAATCAAGTTCATTAAATCCGTCAAATGTTAGTACCGCGATATCCATATCTGCTCCTATTTGCCTAACGCCCTGTTAAGGGGTGAACACCAAAAGAAAAAAGCCAATAAAAAACAAATGCTTAAGATGGAAAGCTAGCGCAATACAAATTCCCATGTAGCATATATGTAGCTCAAATACACATTAGATCTGTAATATCAGTATTTGGCCATAGATGGCAACAACATGCTTTTGAACAGGAACGTCATAGGTGTGCAGATCTAAACCATTTCGTTCAGATTAAAAATGGGCGATAACACTATACCACCCAGCTTTAAATTTGTGCCCGAAACACTGATGCCGATTTGAATGAAAGTGGCCTAGCGTTAGGAGTCCCTGTTAAGCAATTTGTTATGTGCCTGCTGATGCAATGTATATGCATTTAGTTAGACTTTATATAGCGCCTCTTCTTTGGAACTAGCTTGTACATTAGTAACGTATTTATAACCACATTTGAGTAAGTCATTGATTTCGTCTGGGCTAAAAAAATCATCAGTATCAACTACATGATAGCGTTCATTCTTGATATAGATAGCAAAACGCCCTTTATTAACCTGTTCACCTCCGTAAGGATCATGAGTTTGGCGTTTTTTTTCGTCAAGTATGGCTTTAGAGGCTAGGTCTTCAGCTTCTTGTTTAAGCTTCATTTCATCTGAAATAGAAATTGCTCTCAATTTAATATAAATGCTCTCCACTTTGTCTTTGTCGCCCTCAGAAAGAGCCATGGCTTTAGCCCAAAGCCCTGGCCTTTTCTCGTCCCTACTTAGTTCATCAGCAACAATTTCATAAACACTTTCCTCAATCATTCTACTTTTTTCTGAGTGATTTCTTGTGAAGAATCGCTTAAACATGTAATTACTAGCCTTTTGTGAATAGTTGGCGCATTACCAGTAAGGTTATCAATGAGAGCCAGAAACTTCTAGTTGATTTAAAACGAGCATGATTTCGTCATCTTGGCGGCACATAACGCCTTGCTAACGGGCGATAACGCTGTACCACCCAACTTTAAATTTGTGTTCTAAACACTAAAGCTGATTAGAATGAAATCAGCCAAGCGTTAGGAGTCCCTGTTAAGCGATTTGTTATGTGTAAGCTATTGGACGTCAACTTATAAAGATACTGACTACCCAATCAGGCAATCCAAATAAGAACGACCAACCACCTAAGACAGCTGCAATTGGTGTCGTAATTGGGAATAGGGCCAATGCAAACATTGCGAAACCACCAAACTTTATTGCCACCCATAGCCAATAAACCCAGCCTAATGGTAACAACAGCCATAGGCTCATAACGGCCCAACTAAAGAGAGTTGAAATCAATTTTCCCATAAATCAGCTACCTATCCTTGTTACAAAATACAAGCATATACAATTTTGGATTGTCTTATTATGCACTGTGTCACTTTTGACAAATCACATAACGCTAGGTTAAGTGGTGAACAACGCGAACACCAAACCTAAACCATTGTGCCGTAAACACTAAACCTGACTCAAACCAAAAATGCCAAGCGTTTTGAATCCGTCATAAACGCCTTGTTAAGTTCACTTTCTTGAGGATATGCCGCCAAGGTACCTCTCAAGGCAACCATTAATCTTCACCAGCTGAGAAAGTAAGTCATTGTTTGTTTCAACTCTTGGGTTAATCCAATCATAGAACTCCATTACTTCATCAGTTGTATTGCCAACAATAGAAGTAAGCTTGCTATAACCAGTCTTCAGGTCTAGAGGTTGATTAGTATCTTTGTCAAATACATGAGCTGCATACTTGCTACGAAATTCATATACTCTTTTCTCTTCAATTTCAGCTTTAAACTTCCAAGTACTTTTTACGATATCTTCGGTACAACAGAGTTTTAGCTCATCAGCATAACCTTTCAGCGCTTCACACAACTTCGATAGAGAAACTATTGTCCACATGTGACACATACGAACCTGACCTAAATGATACTTATTCTTAAGCGGTTCGTAATCTGAACTAGAAATGCACTCTCGGTAATATTTAGATGAGGTACCAAGATCAATGATTAGATCTGATAGAACCCAACTAAAGTTCTCAATTCGTTCTCTTTGTTCCATATAATCTCCGTGAACATAACGCCTTGCTAACGGACGATAACGCAATACCGCCCAACTTAAAATTTGTGGCCTAAGCACTGAAACAGATTTGAATGAAAGTGGCCAAGCCTTAGTAGTCCCTGTTAAGCAATTTGTTATGTTTTTGAAGCTTACTTTTCTAAATCAATCTTTGCATGGACGATAAATTCTTTGAGTGCTTTATCTGTGATGCTCCAATTATGGTCCAAATGCTCTTCGTAGAAATCGAAGTCGGGGCAGTTATGATAATTCGATAAATAGCATTCAACGGCCAATATAGCATTTGAGTTGAGAAGCAAACCACCAATATCTATCGCACGACTAAGCTCAGCTCGACCTTTAACTTGTGCTTTAGACAGTTCTTCTTTCTGTTCTTCTGACATTCTAGTTTGCGTCAAAGAAGAACTATAGTGTTCGTCATAGTACTTTTTGATCTGATGAAATGCATCTATCACATTTTCATAGGCTTGCAGTTTTCTTTCCCATACTTTCTCGGCTCTAAAACGATTTAAGGAAAGCTTCACAGTAACAACTGCACTTATGCTTGCTATTGTAATACCAACAAGGATCTGTTGAATAAACTCCATAACCTACTTTCTCCGATTGAAATATAATGCTGCGCTAAGTGGTGAACAACGCGATCACTGAACCTAAATTATTGTGCTGTAAGCATTTAATCTGAATCAAACTAAAATTGCCAAGCGTTGTGAATCCGTCTTAAACACTTTGGTAGAAACCGTTACACACCAAACTTACAGCCAGAATATCTTGCAAGGTCATAGTCATAAGTTTCTGGTATGTAATGGTTTCCGATATCTCGCGTTCCGCCAACTTCAAAATCCACAGTTAGCAAGCTTGATGTACCTTCAATTCGTTCGATAAGTCCATCGGATAATCTGTGACTAATAGTGCCAAGTTCTTTATTTTGAGTTGAAACAGCACCATCAGGCATAACTATGTCATACTTTATGTGTAACGGGCGAGTGACCGTTTGCGTTTCACTTTTATGATCTCCACCTAGAGGCACATGTACACGAAAATATTTATGGACCGCATCCTTTTCCTTAATAGAGATAGGGGTGAAGCATTCTTGCAAGTGGTAACCATATGAGGAATACTCGCTAGTTGGTAGCGAAATACCACCATCAATGACTGTTTCGATAAAGTCACCTGAGTTATTAAAAAGCACCCCTAAGATTAATTGATCTCTGTGTACATCAATCGAAGTAACTACAATTGTCATTTCATGATTCTTACCAATAGTTTGGCTGTAAAGAGTATAGCAAGCAATCGCTAATCCAGCCCAACCCACGATATTCTGTGTAGCCTTCCAAACGGTCTTTAGTATTTTACCAGCCAAAATATAGCTCCTGTATTAGTTATCAAAGTTGAAGAGGTTTCTAAAACTTTATATACGGCAATAAGCCGCCCTTTCCACTATCATCCTGCCGCCTATCACTTCTACCAATTTGTAACGTATCACCAACAAACCACAGTAAATCAGAGCATTAGCTAATGACTCATTATTACACTTGTCAATTTGCACGGCAAATTGCCGTCTATCATCCATATAACGGCATAGACTGACCATTATGACTTTACAATCTGCCTTTATGCACAAAAATCGCCGATTTTATGTTTCAGCATGATCTGATCCAAGCTCCCTTGAAAAAGAGCATGAGCTCCATAAGCACAGCACGTGGGCCCCTGACTTGCTATGGGTTACACATAGTTGAAAAAGTGGGGTAAATCACTTCACTGTAATTTTTGAGGTTGGGTGCCGCCGACACACGAAGAGGACAAGACATGTTAAGAAAACAGTCATTAAAAAGACTCTAACTCCCCTTCTGATTCCAAGTCAACAACTTGTACCTTTCTGAAAGACAAGTACTTGGTAAAAGCAGTTGATATGATGACCTTGTGGTTCGGTGATATTCCTACATGCCCTACGATAATTACATCAGCGCCATCCAACTCCTCAATATTTTTAACTTTGAAGTTACGGAGAACTTCTTCCTTTAAGTTTGATGAGAGACTAACACTTGGCTCTGTTCTGTAATCGCCATAGTTAAGCCAAAGTGTACCTTTCTTGTCTATATTTAGATTATTAATTGGCCCCCAAAATATATATTCCTTTCCTACATGTTCTTCACTAGCTGTCTGAATGGGAACCAAACAATTGTTCAGGGTGTCGTTAATGACTTCTCGACCACCATCAGCCACGATTTTAATTGTTTGGCCTTTATCACCATAATGCGGATTCCGGCATAAATTGGTAAGCAACGCTCGCAATGACTTATTTAAAGGGTAACCTGCCCCCCCTCCAATGCCAATATTTGGAATTGAACTGAGTCTTGATGAAGGCTCATCGCCATGCTTGTCATTGTCCTTGGATACGTACAGCTGTTTGGCTCCCGCTTTATCGAGATCAACTCGAATATTGTGCGAAAGTTCGCCTTCGTCATTTTCATCTTCGCTTCCATCGGATTTAACTAATACGGTTGAGGCATTGCACCCCTCCAAATGTCGTGCAGCAAAACAAGCCATTCGATCAATTTTGTCCGTCTTATAACTTTTCACGAACCAAGTTTTTACACCACATTCGGTACAGTCTATGAGTCCACGGTATTTTTCGGGGTTGGCTTGATATTGCTCTGTAGTGCAATCACTACCATCTACGCGATAAGTACACACTATCATAAGCAACTCCTCTTCTATAATGTTTCATTAAATCAGCAAGCCATTCGATATTCAAGTAGTTGCAATGGTGAGCGAGCGTGTCATATCGTTTTCTATCACAGTACCTGGTAGTAAGTATTGTTTTAAGGCTGAGGCGAAGTTTTCAAATTCAAATTGATAGAAAGCTACCCCTACTGCTCCACTTACTGGTAGGGGTAGTAGGGGTAGCTTTGTCACTTAATGGATCTAGAAATTAGGTTCAATGGACGGGAAGCAATACTGGCTGCAACCATTCGACATTTTTTTATCAAGCCGCCCTTCTGTCGAATGTTGGTTCAAGGCTTTGCCAACCACATTCACTTTTGACGCGTCGATGCGCAATACTTCGCAAATTTGCTTCGTCGATAGCCACTGCTTGGCTTTGTCTCTGCAAGTATTCATGTGGTCATCAATAACGTTGTACCAGTTGCCTTTGTCCACAAATTTGGTTGACTCTTTTGCAACCTGAGCTTGTAGCTCACTCGATAACACCCAAGGATGTTTTGAGACAAAAAACAGATGCTTAATTTCAAGCCAGAACTGACGGAGTTTTTCAGGCTCAACCAATTTGAGTTCGCCAGTCTGGCAATATTCCCAACCCAACAGCTCATTCAACTTTTCCATGTCTGTTTCATCAATCAGCTCGATGACGGCATAACGGGAATTCCCCGTTTCATCTTTCAGGAAATCCGTACCATTCACCGTTGCGATTAAGTTAGATTGTCGAGCCTTCTTAATGTCACTTTTCGCATAAGGGGGTCGAACGGTATCACAAGAGCGGGTAATAAACGCTTTCAATGCGCCCTGACAGTTCTTTGTCGAGCGCTCCAACTCTCCAAGCTCAATTATCCAAGAGCGTATCACAGAGAGCACGCTGTCTTTGTTGTCTGGGTTCAGCTCTGCGCCTTCTAAGAACGCATTCGGGACAACACTGGCCAAGCGTTCGACGAACGCTGTTTTCTTATATGACTGCTTCCCTTGCAAGACCGGAACTAGCTTTGATTTGAAGTTGGGGACATATAAGCAGGCCACACACCCAACAAGCCAATGCTTAAGCACCTGACTTGTCAAAGATTGATTTTTAGTCGCTAGACACGAGAGCGCGCTATCAACTCGACCGGCTCCATCCCACTCCCCGCTCAACCATTCTTTCACAGGATGGTAAGCATTTGCCTGCGCCACAGCATTAAGATGGTCATCAATGGCTGACTTAGGCAACCCATGAATAGATGCCAATGAAATGAGCTTACTTCTCGCAAGTTCACTGTCATTTGAGCAACGATCACCTTCAAACAATACTGGCTCCAGTGTCATTTGGCTCTGTTTGATGCAATACCCTGCAATGTCCAACAACACAGCAAGATTATCAGCGGTGTTCAACACCACTGGCTTACCTGAGTCTGTATGATTAACATGGGGAAAATTAACCTGACGTCCTTGACTACGCATTCATCCCCCCTACACACACTAGATGATTGAGTTTTGAATGGTTGTCTAACCATTGGTCTAAGTCTTCTTTCAAGTAGCGCACCGCTCGACCTATTTTGATGAAAGGTGGAGCGACGGTACGATTTTTACGTTGCCCCTCCATACGTGACTGCCGAAGGAACGAACGGCTCATACCAATATAGGCTGCTGTCTCTTGTTCTGTATATGCGCGTTTTTCAATGTTTGTTGAGTTCATTCTATTGTGTTTCCTTGTTTATGAATGTACTTCAATCAAATCGAAAACTTGCGCCCACCACAAAAAGTTTAACCTAATAGGCTTAACTCAATTTTGCAGCGCGGCCAACTTCACAAAACACCCTTAAATTGAGTGATATTTGAACAGAAAAGTAGTCTTTCACACTATTACCCCAGAAAAAGAAATGAAAAACAGTGAAATAACCAACTCGACTATGTTGCCGGCTATAGCCAGTGGAAGCCTTGTAAAATAAGACATCAACAATAAAAATCAGGGCAAAATTTAAGCCGTAACGAAGCAAGAGTGCAGCTTAGGTAAGCATTTAAATAAAAACAGCTTAAGCCAATTGAAAATAAGGATTATTGCGATAGTAACTGCTTACATAATATTCCATTGAACAAAATTGGTACAAATTGTGGCTAAAACGGGCACATTTTCAGGTGAAATGACTGCACAAAATCGACTGGTATCCGTTAGGCTTTAAACCGCATTCCATAAGGCTTCAAGCGCCATTGAGGAGACGCTGCTTTAAGCCTATTAAGCTAACACGCTAGCCTATTAGGTTTACCGCTGCGGATTTGTGTTTGGGGGCAAGGTGAGCATACCGCAAGGTCATCTTCAAATCAGCATGGCCAAGTAACTCACGAACGACATTGAGATCGGCTTCTTTCATCACGAGCTTACTCGCAAAATGATGTCGTAAGTCATGAAAACGAAAGTTCTCAATGTTGGCGTCTTTCAGTAACGTTTCCCATTGGTATTGATAAGTATCAATCGGCTGTCCGTCTTCTCGTTCAAAAACTAACGTTGTTTGGGGGTGTTGTGCCCGCCAAATGGTCAGCATGTCATAAACCGTCTTGTTCAAAGGAATGGTACGCTTATTTTTGGACTTGGCATTTTCGGAGATCACCGTGAGATAACGATCTTCCATATTTACATGTGACCACTCCAAACTCAGCATTTCCCCTTTACGCATGCCCGTATTCATGGCGAGCGTCACTAATGGCTCTAAATAGTCGATATAACGCTGTGAGACGCGTTTTTCAGCCCTAACCCCATACTTATCGAGATAGTGATGCTTTAAGCGCTCATCTCTCGCTTTAAGGCTACTGAGCAAGGCAGCTTCTTCGGACTCGGATAAGTACCGAATACGTTTGTTATCAATCTTAGGAATTTTGACACTATCGAGATTGTGAGATTCGATGAATCCCCATTCGACAGCTCGGTTAAAAACAGCACGCAGTCGGTTGTAAGCGTAAGAAATGGTCGCAGGTGCTCGTCCTAGTTTACTGCGCTCAGATACCCATTGCTGAATATCCCACGACGTAATGTCAACGAGAGGCTTGTTAGCAAGAAATTGGAAGTTGTTGCTAATACACATGAACGACTGCTTGGCGGTCTTGGCATTCAAGGAAAACAGATAAGACTCATAGTGTTCATCGAGGAATTTTTTAAGCGTGAGGCTATTTCTCTGCTCTTGTATTTTAGCGTCGTGACGAGTGACCTGTACGTCTTCACCACTAGCCACTTGCCCTAGTTTCTCTTTGGCTAAGTCTCTTGCCTGCGCAGGGGTTAATGCGCTCGCAGCACCAAGCAAAAAGTTTCGCTGCTTTCCGTTGATGCGGTAATACAGGTAGTATTTGATCGCACCTTTGGGAGAGATTCGAGCATGAAACCCGCTAATCTCTGTGTCGTTAAGTCGCTTGTCTTCAACCTTGAGACTTTTGATTGAACTGGCTGTAATTTTCTGCTTAAGTGCCATTGCACATTTCCTTGTGTAGCGAATATGTAGCAAAAATATTGTATATCGGCACACATCAATGCACAAGAAAGAACAAACTTATCACTTTTAAATTACTGTATTTAATAGCATTAAATGACATTCCCGTTCACTGGTGTTTATTGGGAAATACAACAAAATCCCACTGTTAAGGGGTGAGCAACGCAATACCAAAGCCGCCGCAGACCACCATAAACACTAAAACCAACGCATAGTAAAAATGCCACGCGTTGCGAATCCCTCTTGAACAGTTTGTTAGCAATTTTTTTCGATAGACAGCAGCTCAAACCACTTGTTCAGTGACTCATTATTTGAGTCAAACACTGCTATATTTATCCCCTCTGGATTCTTCACGCTTCGGTAACGCAACCCCAAAATAGGTTGGTCATCTTTTGTTTTGAATCTAAATCTAAAATATTCAGATATGATTTGGGTTGGCACATATTCAACATGCTCTCGACCATCTTTTGATACTGGCAAAGTTAACTCTTTCACAAACGCGCGGAGGAACGATAAATTCTGCCTAGCATCATACTTTTCAGGTTCAAAAACACTTGGTGTTTTTGGTAGATCGACAAAATCGATTACCTTGATGTCCTTTAGCAATTTAAACTTTGCGATTGACCATTCTGTTGCGTCTGTAATAACTTCTTTTTCAGCGGTCTCCTGATCATAGGCGACATAAAAATATGAAATACCGGCTGGATTCATACGACCAGCGCTAGCCTTTCCTTCAGGGGGTACGCCAATATCAGAAAAGTCCGTAAACTCTTCATCTTGTTGGTTCACTCTAACGCGATAGAATTCAGTTTCAGCAGGAATCGTAGTAACAAGTTCTTCTGTATTACAAAGAGCTCCGAGAGCATCAAGCATACTTGAAATTGGAATGTAATCAGGTCTACCGGAGGAAAATTCATCTTCTGGTTCAGACAAAAATAAATACCGTGTCTTATATAACACTTGGTCCTTAAATGCCGACCAACCATATGATAATGCAGATGAGGGACTATCAACAGACCAGTCATTTTTGACATGTTCAACCAGATAAAGGCTTGCATCAGAGCTGTCAATCAAGTCCTCACAAAGCTCACCACTCCAGCCTGGGTCAAATTCTCCCATAACATCCCATATATTGGTTTCTGGCATTAACCACTCTTTTTCAACCCATGGCATGTCCACATCTTGTGCATCTGCGTAATATTGGAATATTGATTCATACACGCGCTCCATGATCAAATCATATGGAGCAGCAATTAATTCACCTTCTTCATTTTCTTCACCGCAATAGGAACATGAATTTGAGCTTAAATTAGCCGTGACTATACTAGCCAACGATTCATCTACAACACAGTCAGCACATACATTTTTGTCAAGCCCACTGAGTTGTGGTGACTCCCACATTGAAATCATCAATTCTGAATGGTATCCCACATTTTTCTCCTGATTGCTAACGCCGCGTTAAGTGGTGAACAACGCCATCCACCAAACCTAAACCATTGTACCTTAAACACTTAAGCTAACTTGAACTGAAATCGCCAAGCGTTGTGAATCCGTCTTAAACGCTTTGTTAGGGCTATATCTTGATGATTATTGGTACATCTTCCCAAGCAAGGCTGCCTCTTTGCATTGTATGACTCATATTATGATATATCGCTTTCTTGGTTTTGGCGTCGATACCTTCCCACAATTCTGGATTAACACATATATCTTCGGATTCGCAAAATACAACCTTATTCAAGAAATGCTCTAAGTCATACTCAATGTACTTAATAATTTCTCCCATAAATAAGCTATTTTTCTTCAGCCAACAGAGCACAACATGTGTTTCATTTTCAAATGGCACTAAGTTAAAAGAAAATGAAGGAATATAGTCAGGATACTGTTCCAAAAATTCAAGGTAAAGATCAAGGTGCATATTAACCATAGAACAACATGATACGCCGACATTTTTTTCCAAAACTATCTGAAAGTACTCGACTTCTTCAAAGTTTTTACTTTTTATAACTTCATCAATTTCACCAAGTTGAACCAACACTGAATTGTTGTAGTTTTTTTCATGCCAGTTGCACATTTGATATAAACCAAACACCTGTTCATGATTTAAGCTATCTTTTACTTCGTTATATACAAACTTAGTCCTCTCTAGCTCTCTTTCCTTTCTGTATGATTCATAGCTCATTGAACGGTAATAAAAAGATGCCGCTTGTTCATTAGATATTTCACCTAATTTTTGTCTTTCGATTTCTTTAAAAAGTTTCGTATCGTGATGGTTACATAGACCAGGATAGGTAGACGCTTTGGAAATTGGAGTTTCAACAAATTTAAAGTTCATCTCACCACTATGCATATCAAAGCTTTTTACCATACTATCTCGTAAGGCATAGACCTTTTTACTTCCACAGCATATATGTTTTAGCTGTCCGTTTCGTTGTTGTGAGTGAGACAGGATGGCCTTCTCGTCACAATTGGAAACCATACACCGAGAGTCTTTTTTACTAGTTTTCTTCAATTTTTTTTCAAACTTGTCAAAAGCTCGCTTAACAAGCTTAAATTGTTCGCTCATTTCAATACCTAAATATATATCCTAGCCGGATAGCAATAGTAGCTAAGTCAATGATTTTATGTAAGTACTATTCGAGACTGTATGCACATAGCCCTAACGCCGCGTTAAGTGGTGAACAACGCCATCCACCAAACCTAAACCATTGTACCTTAAACACTTAAGCTAACTTGAACTGAAATCGCCAAGCGTTGTGAATCCGTCTTAAACGCTTTGTTAGGGCTATATCTTGATGATTATTGGTACATCTTCCCAAGCAAGGCTGCCTCTTTGCATTGTATGACTCATATTATGATATATCGCTTTCTTGGTTTTGGCGTCGATACCTTCCCACAATTCTGGATTAACACATATATCTTCGGATTCGCAAAATACAACCTTATTCAAGAAATGCTCTAAGTCATACTCAATGTACTTAATAATTTCTCCCATAAATAAGCTATTTTTCTTCAGCCAACAGAGCACAACATGTGTTTCATTTTCAAATGGCACTAAGTTAAAAGAAAATGAAGGAATATAGTCAGGATACTGTTCCAAAAATTCAAGGTAAAGATCAAGGTGCATATTAACCATAGAACAACATGATACGCCGACATTTTTTTCCAAAACTATCTGAAAGTACTCGACTTCTTCAAAGTTTTTACTTTTTATAACTTCATCAATTTCACCAAGTTGAACCAACACTGAATTGTTGTAGTTTTTTTCATGCCAGTTGCACATTTGATATAAACCAAACACCTGTTCATGATTTAAGCTATCTTTTACTTCGTTATATACAAACTTAGTCCTCTCTAGCTCTCTTTCCTTTCTGTATGATTCATAGCTCATTGAACGGTAATAAAAAGATGCCGCTTGTTCATTAGATATTTCACCTAATTTTTGTCTTTCGATTTCTTTAAAAAGTTTCGTATCGTGATGGTTACATAGACCAGGATAGGTAGACGCTTTGGAAATTGGAGTTTCAACAAATTTAAAGTTCATCTCACCACTATGCATATCAAAGCTTTTTACCATACTATCTCGTAAGGCATAGACCTTTTTACTTCCACAGCATATATGTTTTAGCTGTCCGTTTCGTTGTTGTGAGTGAGACAGGATGGCCTTCTCGTCACAATTGGAAACCATACACCGAGAGTCTTTTTTACTAGTTTTCTTCAATTTTTTTTCAAACTTGTCAAAAGCTCGCTTAACAAGCTTAAATTGTTCGCTCATTTCAATACCTAAATATATATCCTAGCCGGATAGCAATAGTAGCTAAGTCAATGATTTTATGTAAGTACTATTCGAGACTGTATGCACATAGCCCTAACGCTTTATATACGGCAATAAGCCGCCTTTTCTCCTCGCACCCTGCCGCCTAATACCTTTACTAGTTTGTGACATAGCACAAATAAGCCACGGTAAATCAGGGCATTAGCTAATGGCTCATTATGACACTTGTCGCATTACACAGCAAATTGCCGTCTATCTCCAATATGGCGGCTTAGACTGTTCATTATCACTTTTGCCAATAACCTGACACATATGAAGATTCAATCTCCCTTTTTACAACAAATCGTCGATTTTATGTACTCAAGACACTATGCCAAACGCACGGTTGAGGCTTATGTATATTGGATAAAGCAATACATCTTGTTCCATGAAAAGCAGCACCCAGGCTCACTGAACGATAAGCATGTAGAGCAGTTTCTGTCTCACCTTTCACTGAGTAAAAATGTCACTGCTAACACTCAAGCACAGGCGCTAAATGCTCTGGTTTTTCTTTATGAACATATTATTCATCAGCCTGTAAAAATCGACATGAGGTTCAGAAAAGCAAACAAACAGAAGAAGTTACCTGTTGTGTTAACAAAGAGGGAGATACGCGCACTTCTCAATAATGTAAACCCCGCACGGTTGCTACCTGTCCAGCTCATGTATGGTTCTGGGTTGAGAGTCAATGAGTGCCTTAGGTTGCGTTACGGTGATATTGATTTCGACTTTTATGCGTTGCGAATACATCTATCAAAAGGGAACAAAAGCCGAGTCGTTACTCTCGCCAAAGAACTATGCCCTGCCCTTCACCAGCAAAGAGAAATGGTTAAACGTATTTGGCAAATGGACTCACAACAATCTAACTATACGGGAGTTTCGATGCCATACGCACTTGAGAGAAAGTATCCTGGGGCAAACAAAACACTCAACTGGCAGTTCCTATTTCCTTCCCACAAGTTAAGTGTTGACCCGAGTTCGAAAGTGCAACGCAGGCATCATATTGATGTTACAACCATTCAAAGAGCGATCAAAGCAGCAGCAAGACAAGCGGATATCACCAAGCCTGTGACCTCTCACACTTTAAGGCACTCATTCGCCACGCATTTACTCGAAAGCGGAGCCGATATTCGAACGGTTCAAGAGCAACTCGGCCATACTGACGTAAAGACCACTCAAATTTACACCCATGTGTTAGAACGAGGAGCCAATGGCGTAATCAGTCCCCTTAGCCATTTATAACCCCCTCATTCCTCCACAGTTTTTACTATAGTTAATCCAAACACCCATAGCAGGAACGCTCAATGAAACGACTCATCGGACTGACTCTCTCTCACTTGGTTGTATTGGCTATCGGTTTTGCCCTTGGTATCTATGCCTTGCCTATTTTGATTGCGCCGGAAGCGCCACCGATGGCGGACATCAAAGCGGTTGAGGCGAAAGCGCAATATACTGCGATATTTGAGAAAGAGCGGGCGGATAGTGACTTTCTGCATTGGGGAGAGGGAAAAGTGTCTATTGCACCCGATGGCATTGGATTTATTGGGGAGCTGGCTCCGGGGCCGGACTACAAGCTGTATTTGTCGCCCGAGTTTGTGGAGACCGAAACGGACTTCAACCGTTTGAAAGGCACCATGATGCAAGTGGGTGAAGTGAAAACATTCAATCAGTTTATGGTGATGCTGGGTGAAGAGGTGGATATAGAGCAGTACAACACGGTGATTGTCTGGTGTGAGACCTTTGGACAATATATTACTTCAGCGCAATATCGCTAAAACCTGAAAAGGCAATATTGGATGGAAGAGCAAGTAGAGAGGCTTTAGACGTTGTCAGCCTCTCTTTTATTGGTGCGTTAGAACCACTTCAACTTGTCATGCAGAGACGTCACGCTGCCTACCACAATCAATGCTGGGCTCACGGCTTGTTCGGCTAAGTTTGCCAATTCTGAAAGCTTACCAGTGAAGACACGCTGCTCTTTACGAGTGCCGTTTTCAATGATGGCGCATGGCATATCCACATCAATGCCTTGCTCAATAAGATTCGCTTGAATATGGCGACACTGTTTTAGGCCCATGTAGAACACCAGCGTGTTGTTTGGCTGTGCCAGTGATGACCATTGAATCTCTTGTCCGTTCTTTTGGATGTGACCCGTAATAAACTGCACGCTCTGGGCGTGGTCACGGTGAGTCAATGGAATGCCCGCGTAAGAGGTTGCGCCTGCGGCTGCGGTGATTCCCGGTACCACTTCAAATGAGATGTTGTGCTCAGAGAGCTCTTCAAGCTCTTCGCCACCACGACCGAAGATGAATGAGTCGCCCCCTTTGAGGCGCACTACACGCTTACCTTGTTGTGCTTTTTCTACCAAGATCTGGTTGATTTGGTCTTGAGGAACACAGTGAAAATCAAGTTGTTTGCCCACGTAGATACGCTCAGCCTCTGGGTTAGCGATTGCAAGGATCTCTTCTGAAACCAGTCGGTCATAAACCAGCACTTCAGCTTGCTGGATTACGCGATACCCTTTCACAGTTAGCAGATCCGGATCGCCAGGGCCCGCTCCGACCAAAGATACAAATCCGCCTTGATTTGCGTTAACTGCGTTTGTAGACATAGGAACAACTCTTAAAAATTAACTATAAAAAGTGACAATCGACAATGGCTTTTTTGAGATCATCACTTGTTATAGTTAATCAGCCCCGCTGTAAGCGAGGCTGAGTGACATTATTTAGCGCTAAATGCTGGCGTTGCTTCAGTGTTTGTCTCTTCTGCGTCAAGCGCTGGCGCTGTTTTCGCGTGAGTTAGGTATAGTGGGATACATGTAAACAGTAGACCACCAACGATGTTACCTAGGATAGTTGGGATTAGGTTGAAGTTTAACCATGTTGCCACACCAAAGTCTGCACCTAGCATCATACCAAGTGGGAATAGGAACATGTTTACGACCGCGTGCTCGAATACGAGTGCGAAGAAGATAAAGATTGGGAACCACATTGCTGCGATACGACCGCTTAGACGACGTGCTGTCATGTTACCAATCACACCTAGACACACCATTAGGTTACACAGAATACCGCGAACAAAACAGGTGATCCAACCATCAACACCCAGAGATTCAAAACCTGCAGAGCGCGCTGTTGACGCATTGATGATGGTTTTTGCAACTGCGCCACCGTCATTCGTGAAGTTTGACGTTAGTGAAAGGGCGATGATGTAAGCGATGAAGATAGAGCCTACTAGGTTACCTAGACCAACAAGACCCCAACAGCGAAGTACGCGACCCCAAGTAATACCAGGACGGTTTTCAAATTTCGCTAGCGGTACTAGACCAAATACGCCAGTGACTAGGTCGTAACCCATGATACTAAGAATCACGAAGCCCACAGGGAACACGAGTGCACCCACAACACCAAGACCCGTTTGAGTGATCGTTGTTAGTGCAAGTACAACCGCGAGTGAAAGGATAATACCAGCCATAAAGCCACGGATAAGCAAATCACGCGTGTTGGTTTTGGTTTTCGCTTCCCCAACATTGATCATCGTTTGCACGAATTCAGCAGGTTTAAAGTCAGACATCATTGTCTCTCCATAAAGTTTTAAGATATAAAATTTAAAAGTGAATAGGGAAAGGCTCCCAGCTTTCGCGACCCTACATCTACCAAAGCAGGGAACCTTTAATCTATTGACTCTTAAGAAAACTCTTGCGAGAACTCTTGCAAAAACACTTCAGGAGAAGGTTCGAGGAAGAAGGATAAAGGTCGGAGATTACGCCTCTTCCTTCATCCTCTCGCCTTCCGCCTTTATTAACCTGCGATCTCAACGGCGCCTTTTACTACGCGAGCCTTGAACGCTTTCACGTTGAAACGCTCATCTTCCATACACACGCCCGTTGCTAGGTTGAAGTGCTGCTTCTTCAGTGGACTTGCTACCCAAAGTTCGCCTTTGTGCTCACCGATCAGGCCGCGCGATAGCACGTTTGAACGAGCAAATGGATCCATGTTGCTGATAGCAAACACTTCTTCCGCTTCTGAAGGACGGAAAATAGCCACTTGTTGCTCCTTCACTAACGCACATACGCCAGTTCCAGGGATGATGTCTGTGATGTCACATACTTTTTCAAATGCCATGATGACTACTCCGCTCTTATTCAGTCACTGCTACGTGAAGGATGTCGCCCTTCGCTTCAGGGTGTTTTTCGGTGTAAGTTGCTGGGCGGTGCTGAGCACGCTCGTCAACAAACATGACATTGTCATCACGCTTATCTGAGTTGATGAAGTGTGAGAAGCGTTTTAGCTGAGACTCATCGTTGATGGTATCCGTCCACTCACAGCGGAACTCTTCAACCAGCTTAGCCACGTCAGTTTCTAGCTGCTCGTTGATACCCAGTTTGTCTTCAACAATCACTTCACGTAAGTAATCAACACCACCTTCCATGTTCTCTAGCCATACTGATGTGCGCTGTAGTGGCGCAGCCGTACGGATGTAGAACATCATGAAACGGTCGATGTACTTGATGAGCGTTGCTTCGTCTAGGTCACTTGCTAGCAGGTCTGCGTGGCGTGGCTTCATACCACCGTTACCACATACGTACATGTTCCAACCTGCATCGGTCGCGATGATGCCAAGGTCTTTACCTTGTGCTTCAGCACACTCACGAGTACAACCAGAGACACCGAACTTCATCTTATGTGGAGTGCGGATGCCTTTGTAGCGGTTCTCGATCATCACGCCCAGGCCAACTGAATCTTGAACGCCGTAGCGACACCAAGTTGAACCAACACATGTCTTAGCCATGCGTAGTGCTTTCGCGTACGCTTGACCTGTTTCGTAGCCTGCTGCAACCAACTTCTTCCAAATCGCTGGAAGGTCGTCTTTTTGTGCACCGAATAGACCGATACGCTGCGCGCCCGTCACTTTGGTGTAAAGGTTGTATTCTGCTGCTACTTCAGCCAATACTTTCAGTGCTTCTGGTGTGACTTCACCACCTGCCATACGAGGTATAACAGAGTAAGTACCGTCTTTTTGCATGTTACCTAGGAAGTTGTCGTTGGTATCGTGCAGCTTAACCAGTTGTGGTTTTAGGATGTGCTCACCCCAGCAAGAAGCCAGAATAGAACCGATTACTGGCTTACAGACTTCACAGCCGTAGCCTTGACCATACTTCTCTAAAAGCTCATCAAACGTTTTGATCTCTTCAATGCGAATCAGGTGGAATAGCTCTTGGCGAGAGTAGGTAAAGTGCTCACAGATATCGTTTTTCACTTCGATGCCAGACTTAGCGAGCTCAGCGTTCAGCACTGAAGTGACAAGTGGGATACAACCACCACAGCCCGTTCCTGCACCAGTTGCCGCTTTAATGTCAGCAATCGTGTGGTGACCATCAGCAACCGCTTGTGCCACTTTGCCTTTTGTCACGTCGAAACATGAACAGATAACCGCACTTTCTGGTAGCGCGTCTGCGCCTAGCGTTGGCTTCTCTGCGCCTGCGTGCGCTGGAAGGATCAGCGTATCTGGGTGCTCTGGTAGGTCGATTTCGTTCAACATCAACTGAAGAAGATCGCCATAGTCAGAAGTATCACCAACCATCACCGCGCCAAGCAGCTTTTTGTTGTCTTCAGAAACAATCAGGCGCTTGTAAACTTCTTGCTCTTCGTTTTGGTAAACGTAGCTCTTACAACCTGGAGTACGACCATTCGCATCGCCGATAGAGCCTACTTTCACGCCCAGCAGTTTCAGTTTCGCCGACATGTCAGCGCCTTCAAACTTGCTGTCGTTACCAAGAAGGTGATCAACCGCTACCGTTGCCATCTTGTAACCAGGAGCAACTAGGCCGTAGAACATATCGTTCCAAGCCGCACACTCACCGATTGCATAGATGTTTTCATCTGAAGTCTGTGCAAAGTCGTTGATGGCGATACCACCACGAGCACCGATCTCTAGCTCCATTTGGCGAGCCAGTTTGTCTTGTGGACGGATACCCGCAGAGAAAACGATAAAGTCAGTTTCAAGCTCAGTGCCATCAGCAAAACGCATCACGTTGCGTGCATCTTTACCTTCTGGGGCAATCTCAAGTGTGTTTTTGTTGGTGTGAACGTTCACGCCCATGCTTTCAATCTTTTGACGAAGCTGGTTACCACCCGCTTGGTCTAGCTGCTCAGCCATTAGCTTAGAAGCAAACTCAACCACGTGAGTCTCTACGCCTAGAGCTTTTAATGCGCCTGCGGCTTCAAGACCAAGGAGACCACCGCCAATAACCACACCGACTTTGCTCTTCTTCGCACTCGCTTCAATCGCTTTCAGATCTTCAATCGTGCGGTAGACGAAACAGTCTTTGCTTTCGCGACCTTCGATAGGTGGCACAAATGGGAAAGAGCCCGTCGCCATGATGAGCTTGTCGTATTGGATCTCACGACCAGAGCTTGAGTATACGGTGCGCTTTTCACGATTAACGTTAATCGCTCGTTCGCCAAGAAGGACTGCGATACCGTGCTTCTCATAAAAACCTTCTTTAACGAGAGAAAGCTCTTGAGCGGTGTGGTGAGAAAAGTAAGAAGAAAGGTGTACACGGTCGTAAGCGACGCGAGGCTCTTCACAAAAAACAGTAATGTCTAGGTTTGATACATCTGTCTTATCAACCAAATCTTCAAGATATCGGTGACCGACCATGCCATTACCAATGACAACTAGCTTCATCTTGCTCATACGGGTTCCTGAAAAATATTTAAATTGCAGGGGTGGACTGCATAACTGAGCGCATTGTCATTTGTGAAAGAAAATTAACATATGATGTAAATCAATTACCACTCAATACTACCCTAAAGGGGTATATTGAGTAATTTATCGACAGTATTTATATTAAAATACTACAAATAAACCCTTGTTTGACTCATTCCATACTAAGTAAGAAAGAATATTACAGCACTTATTAATAGTTAGAAGCGTGAAATATATAGCCGCCCGCACCATTGGTTGAATATATATTCATTTAAACGTTTTCCATGCGCATAAAAAAAGGGAGCCGAAGCTACCCCTTTTGTATGACTGTTAGGTCAATATTGCGCTAATTTTAATCTATCACTGTTTTTGAATTTTTTTAGCGATCAGAGAGCCCATCACCATCGACACGACAAATCCCAGCATTTGCAAATTACCAAACGACAAACTCGAAATTGCGGGTCCCGGGCAGATACCTGCGATGCCCCAACCGAGCCCAAAAAGCACTGCTCCGACAATCAGTGGCTTATCAATGTGGGTAAGTTTGCTAATAGCAAACGACTCTGCCGCTGCTGGCTTGCTGCGCGGCTTAATGAGGATATGATAACCGGGCACAAAGACCATCAACGCTCCCCCCATAACGAACGCCAAGCTTGGGTCCCAATCACCCGCTAGATCCAAAAATCCAATCACTTTTACTGGATCGATCATGCCAGAGAGTGACATGCCAAAGCCAAACAGCAGACCTGCGCTTAATGCGGCCATCGAGAAAAACAGATTCGGTTTCATTAGGCACCTCCTAAGTGAAAACGGACATAAACCGTCACAATTGCCACCGTCATGAAGGTACAAGTCGCCACAATCGAACGTACTGAAAAACGCCCCATCCCACAGATACCATGTCCACTCGTACAACCGTTGCCAATACGCGTGCCTGCGCCAACAAGAAGACCCGCTGCGATCACCGCTAGCCAAGATCCATTTGGCTCAGTCGGGATATCAACCCCTAGCCAGTTCACACTGATCGTCCCCGCGATCACCATACCGCTCAAAAACAGCCATCGCCAGCCTTTGTCACTGCTTCCCTGAGCAAACAGACCATTCACAATGCCGCTAATGCCAGCAATCTTTCCGTTAACCAGCAATAACACCAGTGCAGAGACACCTAATAACATTCCCCCAAATAGGGAGAGCCAAGGAATCGTAAAACTCATGACTTTTTCTCTTCTTGACAGAAAACACCGTGGAAGCTGGAAATCAGTGCCTCCACTCGTGGGTCAGCAAGGGAATAAAACACTTGCTGAGAGGATTTTCGTACCTTCACCAGTTGATGGTTACGCAATACGGTTAAGTGTTGTGAAAACGCAGATTGGCTGAGTGATGAGCTCTTTTGCAGATCCGCGACACACACTTCACCTTGCGTTAACTGACAAAGCACCAATAGACGGTCGGGATGAGCCATCACTTTTAGCATGTCAGCCGCCTCATTCACCTTGTCACGCATCTCGTTCAAATCGATTGCTGTTGCTTGCATCATTCACCTCTCACTTTCACACCCTCATGCACAAAAGCATAACCTGCCCTTTTATTTAGTCAATGCTAATTTAGCAAAAATAAATTTAGATAATTTTTTATTAGACTTTTCTAATTTAGTGATTTATGATTTTTGCCATCGAAGTGATATTGAAACGAAGAGGTTACTCCATGACTAAGGTTGTCATCATCGGTGGTGTCGCAGGCGGCGCTTCAGCAGCAGCAAGAGCACGCCGTTTAAGTGAAGAGGCAGAGATCATCATGTTCGAACGTTCTCCTTTTGTCTCTTTCGCCAACTGTGGTTTGCCTTATCACATTGGTGGCGACATCAAAGAAAGAAGTAAGCTGTTGCTACAAACGCCTGAAAGCTTTTTGGCACGCTTCAACGTGGATGTCAGAGTGACCTCAGAAGTAACCAGTATCAACCGCAATGCGAAAACCGTGACGGTGAAAAACCTGATTACTGGTGAAAGCTATCAAGAGAGTTATGATTTCTTATTACTCAGCCCAGGGGCGGCACCCGTTACACCACCCATTCCTGGCTTGGATAACCCGCTTACTCACTCTCTGCGCAACATTCCAGACATGGATCGCATCATCGCGACACTGCAAAGCAAAAACATTCAGCACGCGACCGTTGTTGGCGGTGGCTTTATCGGCCTTGAAATGATGGAAGCCTTCCACCAGCTCGGTATCAAGACCACACTACTGGAAATGGCTGACCAAGTGATGACGCCAGTGGATCGTGAAATGGCTGGGTTTGTACACCAAGAGATCCGCGATAAAGGGATCGACCTAAAGTTAAGTACTGCGCTTTCAAACGTTGAGTATATTGCCGACACTCACTCTCTGTCTTTGAGTCTCAGTAATGAAGAGCAGCTCAAGACCGATATCCTCATCATGGCTATCGGCGTGCGCCCAGAAACCAAGCTAGCACAAGAAGCTGGTCTGCAACTGGGGGAGCTAGGCGGTATTTATACCAACGACCAAATGCAAACCAGTGACCCTGCTATCTACGCAGTCGGTGATGCAATCGAAGAGAAAGATTTCTTAACGGGCAAACAAACACTGGTGCCATTAGCCGGACCAGCCAACCGTCAAGGTCGCATGGCGGCAGACAATATGCTGGGTCGAAATGAGCACTATCAAGGTACACAAGGTACCGCCATCTGTAAGGTGTTTGATCTTGCTGTGGCCTCTACTGGTAAGAATGAAAAGCAGCTCAAGCGCGAAGGGATTGAGTTTGAAAAGGTGTATGTCCACACCGCCAGTCACGCGAGCTATTACCCGGGCGCTGAAACCGTCTCATTTAAAATGTTGTTTGAACCAAAGTCCGGCAAGATTCTCGGTGCTCAAGCCGTGGGTAAAGAGGGTATCGACAAACGCATTGATGTGATGGCAGTGGCGCAGCGTGCAGGTATGACGGTGGAGCAGCTACAGCACCTTGAACTCACTTACGCCCCCCCTTATGGCAGTGCAAAAGATGTGATTAACCAAGCCGCTTTTGTGGCCAGTAATATTATCAAAGGAGATGGCAGCGCAATTCACTTCGACCAAATTGAGAATCTGTCAGATGATCAAGTGCTGCTGGATGTGCGCAATCCAAGTGAACTAGAAAGCGTTGGATTTATTGAAGGTGCGATCAACATCCCAGTAGATGAGCTTCGTCAGCGTATGAGTGAGCTGCCAAAAGACAAAGAGATTGTGATCTACTGTCAGGTTGGTTTACGCGGCAATGTTGCTTATCGTCAACTGGTTAACTCTGGGTTTAAAGCGAGAAACTTGTTGGGTGGATACCGAACCTACAAGTTTGCTCAAGCTTAAGCCATCAACGGAAGGGAGTAAGTACTCTCTTCCCTTTTTCTCCCTCCGCTAACCTTCACTTTATGAACTAAACTTTCGGACGAAGCACAAAAACTCCGGGAGTTCATATGTTTAAGCATAAAGTTTCTATACTGACAGGCGCACTTGCGTTAGCCATCGTGGGATGTGACTCTGATTCAAGTTCAACTGACACGACACCTTTTAGCCTAGCGGTATCCGATGCTGCTATTGATGAGGTTGACGAGGTGGTCATTGTGGTGAGTAAAGTCGCCCTAAAATCCGGCAGTGACCCAATCGTTTTCAACGTCTATCTGATGGATGAAGAAGGGAACCCGATCGATGAAGACGGAAACCCCTTAGAAGAAGGGGAAGATCCAATACCACTGTCGATTGATCTGCTGCAATATCAAGGCGGTGAAAGTCTAACGCTAATAAACGAACAAGTTGTCCCCGTTGGGCAATATCAAATGTGTCTTTTCGTTCATGATGGCGACCACCCTGACTACCCCTCTTATGTCATCGAGTCGGAAAACACAACTTCAATGCCTCTATCGGTAAGTGGCAATGGTAAATGCCCAACCGCTAACGGTGAAGAAGACGAGTTTACCGGCATCCTTTTTTTCAACAATGCCTTTACCATCAATACACCTAATAACGACTATGTGGTCGAGTTCGACTTAAGACGGGGTTTAAAGGAAGCGACAGGAAATGACGAGGGTTTCACCATTCAAAGAACATCGGTTTCATTGGTCAATACCATCTTAACTGGAGAGATATCAGGAACGGTGAGTTCAACGCTGTATGATGACTGCGAAACTGACACCGAGTCCATTACGGGGTATGCACACGCCCTTTACCTGTATCAAGGTGATGTAGATATAGATTCAATGACACCTTTTGCGGAGGGTGGGCCAGTCACTGCGGCCAACGTTGTCTTAGACGAAGAGACAAATATGTATCGCTATGAGTTTGGGTTTATTTCAGAGGGGGACTACTCGCTTGGTTATACCTGTACCGCCAATGATGATTCAGAGGATGGCATTGTAGAAAATGGCGAATTCTCAATCTACCGCGCTGAAAGCAATATCAGTGTCGTCGCTGATGAAGATACAACCGTAGATTTCAATTAGTATCCGTAGCCTGAGGCCGAAACTATCAAGCTTCGCCTCAGGTCAATGACAAAATAAGGCCAACTGCAATGCATAACACGCCGACCGCTCGTGTCCTGTACCACTGCTCCTTTAAGATATAGATCCCCATCAGTAAGCCAAAGATGATACTGATTTGACGCAAAGCGACCACCAAGCTGACATTGTCTGTCATCGTCATCGCAAATAAGACCAGGCCATAGGTGGTTGCCATCATCACCCCAGCCAACGCCGAAGGCTTGATAATGGCTGCTGCATTACCAAACTCCTGGCTATTACCAGAGAGGTATATCCAGATGACCATCGGGAAAAACATCGCCCAAAACTGCGAGCCGAGATAGAAAACGGCAGAGTATTGATCGTCCAACACATCAGAAGCCGTTTGGTTCAAATACAGCAGCGCCTCTTTGTCGACAATGGAGTA
Organism: Vibrio astriarenae; assembly: GCF_010587385.1. NCBI lineage: Bacteria > Pseudomonadati > Pseudomonadota > Gammaproteobacteria > Vibrionales > Vibrionaceae > Vibrio > Vibrio astriarenae. The sequence continues at coordinate 1,560,065 of NZ_CP047476.1, read as the reverse complement.
GCCCGTTGTACCAATCGCCGCCACCAGCGCCCACAGTACACCCAAGTTCAAATAGGCTTTAAGACGCAGCTCACTAAAACGCGCCAACGGCACAAACAAGCAACCGACAGTGATCACCACAAAGCCCAGCCATTGCTGTGCCTTTAATTCATAACCTAACAGTGCCGTGCCGAGCCCCACCATTAAAACCGGCAAGGCTCTGGCCATCGGATAAATGACACCAATATCCGCCTGTTTGTAAGCATAAGCCAATCCCACCAGATAGATCATTTGGCAGATACCGCTCACCAGTAGCAGTTGCCAAAAGGTCGCTGGCAGTGCATCAAAGCCTATGGTTGCCAAATACCAGATAAGGTAAGGAGTCAATAGTGTTGCCGCTGCACCTGATGTGGCGAGAAAGAACGCTGGGCCAGAGCTCTGATTTGATTTACCGAGGATATTCCAGCCCGCATGAAGAAAGGCCGAAATGACGACCAATCCTATTGCCCAAATTGACATTATTAATTACTGCTCTCGTTTCAGTTCTGCGAGCGATTCAATACTGATCGCATCATGACGCCAGTACTCGATATCACAATCGATGAGCTCACCTTTCTGGTCATAGTTGGTACGTTCAACCACCATTGCCGGTGTCCCTGACGTCGCACGAAGCGCTTGTGCCGTGTCCCCCAATAGGGAGCTTGTACTAACGCGATACTTAATTTTTGAATACACAACACCAAAGTGTTCTCGATAGATGTCAGTTAGAGAGAGAGACAAATCGAAGTCGAGAAGATTTGGAAACAGCTCTGGGCGCACAAAATTGGTCACACACATGACCGGGCGATCTTCTAGGCTGCGCACGCGGTCAATACGGTGAACTTCAGAGAAAGGTGCGAGATTGAGCAGTGAAGCGGCATGCTTAGGCGCTAAGATCGTTTTTGCTCCCAGTAACTGAGTGCTCGGCTCGCGGCCTTGTGACTTTGCCATATTCATAAAATTGAGCGTCTGAGTTGGGTCGTACACCATAGGCTCTGGTGAGATAAACCAACCTCTGCGATCTTCTCGATATATGCGCCCTTCCGCTTCCAATAGCGACAGCGCTTCACGCAATGTGACTCGAGTGGTATCAAAGGATTCTGCAAGTTTTCGCTCAGCGGGGAGTTTTTGTCTTGGTGACAATTGCCCTGATTCAATTTGCTCAACAATCACGTCTTTGATTTTTACGTACTGCAATTCAGTATCCTTTCATTCGTTTCCCTCTTAGCGAAGAAGCAAGAGGGAGTCTTTATTCTTATCTATGAGGTAAGTTAGCGCTTACGCCACGCTTGGGTGCGATTTTCAATCCATCGACCTAATGTCATGTGCAAAAGCTTGGCTGCACCTGCCGAGATCATGATCATGACTGCCATCGCTGCTGCTGCGCCGGTTTGCCCTGCGTCATCCATATTAAGGACTGCAACCGAAGCTGGAATCGTATTTGTAGAATACAAAAACACCACGGCTGACGTTGTTGTCATCGCGTTGATGAACATATAGGTGGCGATGTCTAAAATTGCAGGCACACATACCGGTAAAGTCACTTTAAAGAATAACTTATATTGTGGCAACTTCACCGAAGCCGCTGTGGCTTCTATCTCAGCAGGAAGCTGCTTTAGTGCTGTTACTGCCGTCATATGACCTACGGTGTAATAGTGCACGACGGTATTGATCACCAGAAAAATCATGGTGCCATACAATACGTTCAGCGGATTATTGGCATCATTGAAGTAGAAAATGTAACCCAAACCAAGCACCATGCCCGGCACCGCCATTGGAACGATACTGAGCATCTGCATGAGTTGACGCACTGGCGCAAACGCGCGGCCTTTCTCAATACAGTAGGCGCCAATGAAGATAACCATCGTACCGACAATCGCACTCCACATCCCAAGTTTCAAAGAGTTGTAGAATGGTGACCATCCATAGGTACTCATTTCAGCAAAGTTATAGTTATTCAGCGTCAGTGTTTTGTTCCACGGCCAAAAAGTCACTAGAGAGCCATACACCGCCATACCCAATACCGTTACAACAGCAAAGCAAATCAGTGAACAGTAGACAAAGCACATTGTATCTTTGACCTTGTTCGGCTCTGGTTCATACGCCACAGAGCGTGTATCAAAAAGATTCTTCTGTTTTTTCTTTACCCAACGATCAGCACCAAACGCTAAACCAGCGGGTAAAAGTAGCAAAATACTGGTGACCGCACCCATTGAGAAATTTTGCTGACCAACCACCTGCTTAAAGATATCCGTTGCCAGTACGTTGTAGCTTCCACCAATCACTTTAGGCACACCAAAGTCACAAACCACCAAGGTAAATACGACGATTAAGGTACTGATTAAACCATACTTAGCTGCAGGCAAAGTCACGATAAAAAACGTCTTGAACGGTGACGTTTTTAGCGCTCTAGCCGCTTCATAGAGACGAGCATCTGAGGTTCTTAACGAGGTCGTCAGGATCATTAAGGCGTGAGGAAAGGTCCAAAAAATAAGGCCCATAGATATCCCGATCAGGCCATAAACCGAGTTACCCAATAACAACTCTCGCGCTACACCTTGATTGCCGAAAAGGTATATCAGGCTGATTGCTGGCAGTAACGAAGGAGCCAGAATAGGTGCCGTGCCAAGAACTTTGAACACCCCTTTCATCGGCATGCAAGAGCGAGTGATCGCATAGGCGTAGCCAAACGCTAAGGTGGTGACGACGACGGTCACTAACAGACCAAGAGTAAAGGTGTTTTCTACCGACCGCCAAAGTGCTTGAGAAGCAAAGTAGGTGGCAAAGTTTTCAAGCCCAATAAAATCACCCTGTGAGTTCTGAACACTCTTTTTGAGCATGGCCCAGAGTGGCATCAAGATAAATAAGATCATCGATACCGATAGGAAAGCCAAAAATCCACCCAGAACGATGTTGTCTTTACTTAGCCGTTTAAGCCAAGAGCGTGACGATGCCGGATTCAATGTTCTCGTTTGCATGCGAGTTATCTCCATCTTGATCACCTACGCCGCTTTTTTCGCGTGTTGCATTTTTCTGTCATAGCCACGCAAACCTTCAGAATCAAGAGCGATATAACGGACATCTCCACGCATGATTTTAAGCTCATTGCATTGGCGAACAGGCATGTCGACATAAATCAGTGGGTGTTGGCTTGCATCTTGTAGGCGACATTCAACGCGACAGAACGCCCCCAGGAACTCCACAGCAACCACTTTCACTGGGATTGCATTGTTGTAATCGGTGACAAACCGCAGTTGCTCCGGGCGTACCGCGATATCAAGATAGTCGCCGCTAACCAACTCACGATTCTCCAGTACTGGTTTATTAATCAAGCGTTCAGCAATGCGAACTTGTGAATCGCTCACCACCGACGTTTCGATAAAGTTCATGCTGCCAACGAACTCTGCAACAAAACGTGTGGCTGGCTGCTGATAAATCTCTTCTGGTGTCCCTACCTGCTCAATCACACCATGATTCATCACAACAATCCGGTCTGCCATGGTTAACGCTTCATCCTGATCGTGAGTCACCATAATGGTGGTGATACCCAGTTTGCGTTGCAACTGACAGATCTCATCACGTAAGTGAGTACGCACTTTGGCATCCAATGCCGATAGTGGCTCATCCAGTAACAATAAGCCGGGTGACAATGCGAGAGCACGAGCCAGTGCGACTCGCTGCTGCTGACCACCAGAAAGCTGAGCGGGGTATTTTTGCCCTGAAGTCGGTAGGCCAATCATCTCTAGCCAATAGTCGACTTTTTCCAGCGCTTCTTTGTTTGCAATGCCTTGGTTTTTAAGACCAATTGCAATGTTTTCTTGCACTGTCAGGTTTGGAAACAGGGCATAAGATTGAAATACAATACCAAAGTCACGCTTTTCAGGAGGAAAAAAGGTGGTATCGACACCATCTTGAGCGATACTGCCAGATGTGGGTAAGTCCAGACCGGCAATAGCACGTAGTAATGTGGTTTTACCACAGCCCGATGGCCCGAGAAAACATACGAACTCACCCTTCTCGATGGATAGAGAGATTTGCTTCAATGCAGTGAATTGACCAAACTGCTTCACGACATTTTCAATATTCAGATAAGGTTGGATGGTCATCTTTCGACACTCCTTTAATGGTATATACCAATATTAGAAGTGTAATATTGCATCTAGGTGACAGATTTTTATCAGCTTTGTGAATTGATTTGAACGCGCACGTAAAAGCACAAATTGAGAATACACAAAGGCCAGTGCTGGGCACTGACCTTATCTTATTGCTTGTTATAGCCTCGAATTACGAGCGTGGCTCTGACTTCGCGTCAAACTTAGCTGCCCACTTTTTCAGAACGTCTGCACGCTCGTTACCCATGCGAGCAAAGTCCATCTCTGCCATGTTAGTTTCAACATCTGGGAAGTGCGCTACTGTCGCTTCTACCTCTTTGTGACCAACAACTGGGTACATCTCTACGTAGAGTTCATTCGCTGCTTTAGAGATAGACCAGTCGACAACACGCTTAGCCGCCTCTGATTCTTTCACTAGGCCAACCGCCTCTGACTCCCAACCGATACCCGCTGGTGTAATCACTTCAAGTGGTGCGCCTTGTGTCTTCAATTTTGCGCCACGGCTCGCCATTGAAATACCAATTGCAACTTCACCCATACCCGCTTCAACACATGGCTTCGAGCCTGAGTGAGTGTAGTGCGCGATGTTGTCATCTAGCTTCTGCATGTAGCTCCAACCTTGGTCTTCACCCATGTTTTGTAGCCATGCGGATACTTGCATGTAACCCGTACCCGATGATGCCGGATTCGGCATTGAGATATGACCTTTGTAAACTGGGTTTGTTAGGTCTTCCCAGCTCTTCGGCATTGGCAGATTGTGCTGTTTCGCGACGATTTCATTGAAGCAAATCGCGTTGAAGAACGCATCATTACCAAACCAAGCTTGCTCACCTTCAGGGTCATTAAGGCTAGCACGTAGCTCATCGACACCGTTTGGCGTGTAAGTCGAAAGAATGCCTTCATTTTTTAGGAGCGCCATTGAAGAACCCGCTAAGCCCCATACGACTTCAGCTTGAGGATTGTTTTTTTCCGCAAGTAGTTTCGCAGTCATGATACCTGTTGAATCACGAACCCATTTGATCGAGATATCTGGGTTTTCTGCTTCAAATGCATTTTTGTATTTTGCAAGAATATCTGTCTCAAATGCTGTGTAAACCGTCACTTCTTGTGCGGCAAAAGCATTCGTTGCTAATAGTGAAACGAGTGCTGCGATTGAACCTTTAACAAAACGGGTGCTCATTTTCTTCTCCAATAAAGAAAGATTTAATTTATTCGTCCGCAAACTTGGTCTGTACCAGATTTCGCTATTCAATCTAAATATCTGAGATGACGATTTTGTGAACACAATATGGCAGTTTTAAAACACTTGATGACAGTTATGTTAATCAAAAATCACGATGATATTGGATTATCTTGTATGAAAGTTTTGTTAAGAAGCACTTTTGACTATTTACCCCTCATCAATAGCGCTGATAAAGTTCACTTAAATTGGTATAGTCCAAAGGGCAAGATTAATGAGAAATGAATACCTACTTCTAACACCAGGACCTCTGTCTACCACTGAATCCGTTCGTTCAGCGATGCTCAAAGATTGGTGTACATGGGATGATGATTACAACAAAGAGATCGTTGAGGTCATTCGCTCCAAGCTAACTAAGCTTGCCACTGAGCAAAGTGGCTACACCAGCGTTCTAATGCAAGGGAGCGGAACCGCTTCTGTTGAAGCGACCATTGGCTCGGCAATGAAATCTGATGACAAGCTCCTTGTTGTCGACAATGGCGCGTACGGTGCTCGAATCGCGCAGATCGCCGAATACCTCAATATTGAATGTTGTGTTGTTTCTCCAGGGGAAACAGCTCAACCATCGCTTGATGAGATACAAGATGCACTCATCAATGATAAAGCAATCACACACGTTGCCATCGTACATTGTGAGACGACGACGGGGATGCTAAACCCAATTCAAGATGTCATCAGTTTAGCCAAGTCACATGACAAAATCGTTATCTTAGATGCGATGTCGAGCTTTGGTGGTATTCCAATGGACATTGGTGAGCTGGGTATCGACTTTATGATCAGCTCTGCTAACAAGTGTATTCAGGGTGTACCTGGTTTTGGGTTTGTGATTGCCAAGCAAACTGAGCTAGAGAAGTGTCAAGGGCGCGCACACTCACTGAGTCTCGATCTCTATGACCAATGGCACTGCATGGAGGCGAATTATGGTAAATGGCGCTTTACCTCCCCTACTCATACCGTTCGAGCCTTTTATCAAGCCTTGCTTGAGCTGGAATTAGAGGGTGGTATCACCGCACGTCACCTGCGCTATACCACCAATCAAAAGGCGCTCGTTGCTGGGATGAAAAAGTTGGGCTTCACCCCACTTTTGGATGAATCTTTACACTCTCCGATCATTACCTCTTTCTACTCACCTACTCACAGTGACTATCAGTTCAAAGAGTTTTACTTACACCTGAAAGAACAGGGGTTTGTGATCTATCCAGGTAAGGTTTCCAATGCCGATTGCTTCCGTATTGGCAACATTGGTGATGTGAATCCTGACGATATTGAGCGCCTGATTATCGCGATAGAGAAGGCGATGTATTGGGAGATGGCAGCATGACTTTGATAACTCCTGACATGATGTCTACCGAGCAAAGTACCCATTTTCGTAGCGAAGGGGACATCAATACTACACCAGCACGCCAAGCTTGGAATCAATCACTGCAAGATGAGAGAACTCAAACTCTACTTAAGAGGGACGAAGAGGTCTTTCTCCATCAAGCGATGTCAACTCCTTGCCTGGATACGCTAGAGGGTGCAGAAGGCATCTATCTTCAAGACACGACCGGTAAGCGCTACATGGACTTTCATGGTAATAATGTCCATCAATTGGGCTACGGGCACCCACATGTTATTAAGCGTGTGACAGAGCAAATGGCTAGCCTACCCTTTTCCCCACGTCGTTTTACTAACGAAACGGCTGTTGCTTGCGCAGAAAAGCTGACACAGATCTGTGGCGGTGAGCTCAATAGAGTGTTGTTTGCCCCTGGCGGCACCTCTGTTGTCGGCATGGCCCTGAAATTGGCGCGTCATGTCACGAATAACTTTAAAGTGGTTTCGCTTTGGGACTCATTTCATGGAGCCTCACTGGACGCGATTTCTGTTGGCGGAGAGGCTTGCTTTCGTGAAGGTATGGGACCTTTGATGGCGGGCGTTGAGCGCATACCTCCAGCCGTTTCATACCGTGGGGCCTTTCCTCGTCCGGAAGCCAGCGATGAAGAGCGTGACGTCCATTACGCTGATTACCTTGAATACGTCATCGAAAAAGAAGGTGGCATCGGTGCCTTTATCGCTGAAGCAGTACGCAACACTGATGTGCAAGTACCAAGCAAAGCCTACTGGAAACGCGTGAGAGAGATTTGTGATAAACATAATGTCATGCTGATCATCGATGACATCCCTAACGGCATGGGACGCAGTGGTGAATGGTTTACCTATCAAGCCTACGATATCGAGCCAGATATTTTATGTATTGGCAAAGGACTAGGGGGTGGACTCGTCCCAATTGCTGCCATGGTAACGAAAGACAAATACAACACTGCGGCCCAAGTTTCGCTGGGCCACTACACTCATGAAAAAAGCCCAATAGGTTGTGCTGCGGCATTAGCGACGATGGAAGCAATCGAACAAGAGCAGCTTCTAGCGAAAGTTCAAAAAGATAGCCAGTTTATGCACGAGCAACTAGAGCGCATGAAAGACACCTACCCAATCATTGGTGATGTACGTGGTATTGGTCTGCTTTGGGGAATCGAATTAGTCACCGACAGATCCACCAAAGAGCGTGCCTTCGCTGAAGCAGAGGCGGTGCTTTACCAGTGCTTAAACGACGGTATCAGCTTCAAAGTATCACAAGGCAACGTGATTCAGTTGAGCCCACCTTTGATCATCGCACGTGATGATCTGCAAATCGCACTCAACATTTTTGAATCTGCAATTAAACAAGTAAGCCAAACTTTTGGTTATGCAATTAACGATTAAGTCACTATCTCAATCAAATCTGACAGGATAAACACATGAACAATGCACCTCAAATTCAAGCCGTTATTTTCGATTGGGCTGGTACCATCGTCGACTTTGGCTCTTTCGCCCCGACTTCTATTTTTGTGGAAGCTTTTAAACAAGGGTTTGATTTTTCCATCTCGCTTGAGGAAGCGCGCGTGCCGATGGGGCTAGGAAAGTGGGACCACATTAAAGCCGTCGGGAAACTCGACTCGGTTGATCAACGCTGGAATCAATGTTTTGGTCGTTCGATGAATGATGACGATGTCGACCGTATCTATGAGATGTTTATGCCACTTCAAAAGGCCAAAGTCTCTGACCATGCAGAACCGATTCTAAACGCGATTGACGTCGTCGACGCACTGAAAGATAAAGGCATAAAAATCGGCTCTTGTTCTGGTTATCCACGAGAAGTCATGGATGTTTTGATCCCTGTCGCGGCGGACTATGGCTACAAGCCTGATTGTATTGTGGCGACAGATGATCTGCCGCAAGGTGGACGTCCTGCGCCATTTATGGCGCTGAAAAACGTCATCGAACTTGGCGTCACCAACGTAGCAGCGTGTATCAAGGTAGATGATGCGGTCCCTGGCATTGATGAAGGTCATAATGCAGGTATGTGGACCGTTGGTCTGCTACTCTCAGGTAACGAGGCTGGCTTGACGTTTGAAGAGTATCAAGCAGCCGACGAAACCACATTGTCAGTCGCTCGTGAAAAAGCACGCAAAGTGATGCAGAAAGCCACACCACACTACCTAATCGACACCATCTCCGACCTTCCTCAAGTTATCGAAGATATTGAACGCCGCTTAGCGGCTGGTGAGCGCCCATAAACCAAAAAAGCGCTTAACATTACGTTAAGCGCTTTTCCTAAGATATATTTGGTAATCTAAGCCGTTGCGTAAATCACACTACCATCTTTAATTAGATCAATAATGTCTCGAGCCAACTCAGGAGGTAGTGCTGGACAACCCCAGCTTCGTCCAAGATAGCCATTTTGCCTAATAAAAGACTCCGTAGCATAATCGGCTCCGTGAACCACAATATAACGCTCACGCGCTTTGTCATTCTGCCCTTTGCTCAAACCATCTAGACGCAAAGAGTAGCCATTGCCACCGTAGTATGTATCATCGGTCAAAAAAGTGCCCAAAGAGGTTTTACGAGAATTTACTACGTTAGAGAACTTGGTTGCCGTCTTGCCACCACTGTTCACGCCATGTGAAACGTAGGTGTTATACAATAATTCTTGCTTATCGAGATCGATAACAAAGAAGCGTTTTTCTGTAGACGGTCTGCTGTAATCAATAATGGTTAATAGTGATTTTCGTCTGTCCTTAGCGCTATCGTATGCAATGTAAGCATCTCGATAGACTTCAAAATCCAACTGTCCTTTCAATCCAACCTTGTTGTAAGTTTCCTTAATCAAGCTTTCTGTTGTTGCTTGTTGTTCCGTTTGCTTGTTTGATGTACTGGCGAAGACAGCCAGTGGCATGGCAAGCACAGCCCATACCAAAATATGTACAAATTTTTTCATTGTCAGTAAAACTAATATGGCAATAAAAAGTGAATAAATTTATATACTTAATTAAATATATAATCCCTCAAGTTCCTTTTGATAGGATAACGTCAAGCAGACCTCACCAAACCTATTGGTAGGACACTCAACACATAATTAATTATCTACATAAATATGAGCTCAAATTTTAATTAATAATAAAAAATGAAACTCACAACCACTTAAGTAGGTTAATTAATTGATCGCTTTTTGTTAAAAGCAAATCGATACTCTCCGCTGTTTTACCAGCGCATGAATAGTATATTATTTGATCTATCAATAAAACCACAAGATCGTAATTTTACTCGCTCCTGACAGAGCGAAACCCTTACCAAGCAAGGGGTGAGTTAAACTTTAGTATTTACTATCAGATACCTACAACAAAAATCAATCGATCAATATTCATTCAAAATTTGTGACAAAAGTTGTCATTATACAACTGATTTCAATGTAAAAATCATGGCTTCCTGGCTAAATCTCGAGCAATAATTAACGCTAACCCAAAGATCTGAAGAAACAGGGCAATATTACGATAGTGGGCAACCTTGTCTTGAATAGAGGTTATTCGCTCAGCAATTTCAAGGTTATTTAAGTAATGATCATCTATCCGCTCTCTGTATCTAAACTGAGCTTTATCGACAGCATCAAGAACCGTTTCAAGGCTCCTTTGCGAAAGATCCGTGACTTCAACCGCCGTCCATAAGCGCAGCTGCTCCATTAGAGCGACCTCTACTTCACTTGGTACAGAAACCAATGTACTAAGATGCATGTGCTGTAAAAGTGCTTCACGCTTACGCTCCAGCGTTTCGACACTATTCCAATCCAACTGTATCGAATACTGATTTTGAGCCTCTCGGGCACTGAGGTTTGAGATTTTTTGGTTGTAAGAATCCACCACCAAACTCGATATTAGTATCGCTAAAATATTGAGAATTAGGCCAGCAAGAACAAGAACCCAAGGAGGGGGGATTGAGATATAACGTCTGCCCATCGAAACTCCATATTGACTCGCCACATGAACAGAGTCTAGACGAGTTACACCAAGCTAGCGACAGATAGCAAAAAGGAGAGCATTTCGCTCTCCTTCTTTAGTATTCAACATTGAGTATCAATTACTCTTGGTTGTCACGACGGCCATGGCCACGTTCGCCACGGTAGTTACCACGGTTGTCGCCACCACGGTTGCGGTCAAAACGACGCTCGCCATCACGACGGCCACGACCACCTTCACGGTTACCATCGCGATTGCCACGGTATCCGCCGCGGTTGCCATCACGACCACCTTCACGATTACCGTCGCGGTTGCCGCGGTATCCACCACGGTTACCATCACGACCGCCATCACGACGACCACGAGGTTCACGGAAGTCATTGAAGTCAACAACAACAGCACCCGCTTCTTTTTGACGAATGCGTAGCTTGCTTAGCTTACCTGCAACGTCAGAAGGCATTGCTTTTGGTAGCTGAACGTAAGTTTCGCCACGGTCTAGCTTGATTGCACCGATAGAACCTTTCGTTAGGCCAAGCTCGTTTGCTAGTGCGCCAACGATGTCTTTCACCTGAACGCCTTGCTCACGGCCAACTTGAAGCTGGTAAGTATCCCAATCTTGGTTGCTGAAGTCACGGCCACCGCGCTCACCACGGCCACCATCACGACCGCCATCACGGCGATCACGACGACGCTGTTTGTCGCGCTCGATTGCAGCGATCATTGGGTCTTCGCCAATGTAGAATAGAGGACGCTTACCTTGCTGACGCTTAAGAAGAATCGCAGCCAGTGTTGTTGCGTCGATCTCTAGAGACTCTTGCAGTTTCTCAACTAGCTCAGAGAACTTCTCTAGTGACTTGTGCTCTTTCTCAGCTTCAAGCTCAGCACCTAGTTTAACTAGACGTGCTTCTGCCACTTTGTCACGCATTGGAAGTTGAATCTCTTCCATTGAAGACTTAGTTACACGCTCGATAGTGCGAAGCATGCGCATTTGGTTAGTGCGAACTAGAAGAATCGCTTTACCTTTACGTCCAGCACGGCCAGTACGACCGATACGGTGGATGTATGATTCAACATCGAATGGGATGTCGTAGTTAAATACGTGTGTGATACGTGGAACGTCAAGACCACGAGCAACAACGTCAGTCGCAACAAGGATGTCGATAACGCCTTGTTTGATGTTGTCTACGGTACGCTCTCGTTGAGACTGAGGAATGTCACCGTGAAGTGCTGCTGAACGGAAACCGCGAGCAGTTAGCCAATCAGATAGACGTTCAGTATCTTGGCGAGTACGTACGAATACGATAGACGCGTCTGTTTCTTCAGTTTCGAGAAGACGAGACATTGCTTCATCTTTCTCTACACCTTTAACAACCCAGAACTGCTGCTCTACTTTATCAACTGTGTGGTTTTTACCCGCAACGTCAACAGTTTCAGGATCACGCAGGAAGCGCTCAACAATGTTTTTCAGCATTGGAGGCATAGTCGCAGAGAAGAGTACACGTTGTGCAGATTCAGGAGCGTGCTCCATGATTGCAGTTACATCGTCAACAAAACCCATGTTCAGCATCTCATCCGCTTCATCAAGAACGAATGTTGATACTTCATCTAGGTGCAGACGGTCACGGTTAATAAGGTCTTGAACACGACCAGGAGTACCTACAACAATGTGTGCGCCATTTTTAAGAGCACGCATTTGGTCAACGATAGATGTACCACCGTAGATCTCAAGTACTTTCAGACCAGAGATGTTGCGACCTAGGTTTTTCACTTCAGCAGCAACTTGGATAGCAAGTTCACGCGTCGGTGCAAGAACGATAGCTTGAGGCTTACGCTGTGCAAGGTCTAGTTTGTTTAGAAGTGGTAGAGAGAAAGCGGCTGTTTTACCAGTACCGGTTTGAGCTTTACCTAGCGCATCAGCACCTTTCATTAGGTGAGGAATTGCAGCTGCCTGGATAGGAGTCGGTGAAACAAAGCCCATTTCGTTAAGAGCAGAAAGGATAGAATCATTCAGCGACAGGTCGCTAAATTTGATTTCAGAATCTTGCATTGGGGATCCCATAAATTAATAAAACAAAAGGTCCCACGAGCTCTACCAAATCCAATACCAATCCAAATAAAGAGCTGATTCCGTTCAGATGCGGACAAGTTTTAAATCGCATCAAGCACTAGGGACGTCATCAAGGGGCGGGATTATTCCCTAAATGCACAAAAAAAGCTAGAAAAAATTGAGTTAGGTCACAAATTTTCTTTACATTTCTATGAATTGGGACGTCTATTCATCGGATTTATAGGTTGATCACATCAATGTGGCCTGCATAGAAGCACCAAATTGAATGATATTTCAATATCAATGACTTTCAGTGTTGAGGTTGACTAACACTCAAGATTAACGCGTTTAGTATAGATATTGTCACGTTCAATCATTATAGTGTGCCGAGATTTCGCAATTTATTGTAAAGAGACCATGTTCCAAGACAACCCATTACTGGCCCAGCTCAAGCAGCAGATTCAAGAAACACTTCCAAAAAAGGAAGGCACGATTAAAGCGACCGACCGTGGCTTTGGCTTCCTAGAAGTGGACAACAAAACCAGCTTCTTCATTCCGCCACCATACATGAAAAAATGTATGCATGGTGACAGAGTGAGTGCGATCATCCGCACTGAAAAAGAGAAAGAAGTGGCCGAGCCACAGGAGTTGCTGGAACAAGGTATCGAACGTTTCATCGGTCGCGTAAAACTGTTCAAAGGTAAGCTCAACGTTGTGCCAGATCACCCACAACTGAAAAAGCTGTCACTGAAGGCCAAAACTCGTAAAGGTCTTAAACAAGATGAGTTTGCCGAGGGCGACTGGGTTGTTGCGCACTTGATTCGTCACCCACTCAAGGGCGACAACGATTTCTTTGTTGAGATCTCAGAAAAAATCACTGATGCCAATGACAAAATTGCGCCATGGTGGGTAACACTGGCACAAAACGATCTTCCAAAGACTGAGCCTGCGGGCATTGAACATTGGGAAATCAAAGACGATGCGGATCTTGAGCGCATCGATATGACAGCAGTGCCTTTCGTGACTATCGACGGCGAATCAACCAAAGATATGGACGATGCCCTGTACGCGAAGAAAACTGCCAACGGTGACTTTGAACTCACGATTGCAATTGCAGATCCAACCGCTTACATCACGCCAGATGACGAGATGGATAAGGTAGCACGCGAGCGCGGCTATACCATCTACCTACCAGGCCGCAACATCCCTATGTTGCCACGCGACCTCGCTGATGAGCTTTGCTCTTTGATTGAAGGTGAACTTCGTCCAGCGCTTTGCTGTAGCGTGACTGTATCGAAAGACGGTGTGATTGGCGAAGATATCCAGTTCTTCGCTGCGAACATTCAATCGCATGCTCGTTTGGCCTATGACCACGTTTCTGATTGGCTAGAAACAGGCTCAAGTGATAAATGGTCACCAAGCGAAGAGATTGCACAGGTTGTACGTGACCTTTATGACTTTTCACTTGCACGTGCTGATTGGCGTGAGAAAAATGCGGTTGTTTTCCCCGACCGTCCAGACTACCGCTTTGAACTTAGCGAAGATAATGATGTTGTGGCTATTCATGCCGACATGCGCCGCAGCGCAAATCGTCTCGTTGAAGAAGCGATGATCACTGCGAATATCTGTGCTGGTAAGACGCTGCAAAACCACTTTAACGCTGGCGTATTCAACACTCATGCTGGCATCAAAACTGAAAAGCTTGAAGATGTGGTTAAGCTCGTTAACCCAGAACAAGCCCTGCCATTTACCGTAGAGTCTATTGCCACGCTAGAGGGCTTTGCAGAACTTCGTCGCTGGTTAGCAGGACAAGAGACTTCGTACTTAGATAACCGTATCCGCAAGATGCAAGCGTACAGCGAAGTGGGCAACGCGCCGCTTCCTCACTATGCGATGGGTCTTGATGTCTATGCGACTTGGACATCGCCGATTCGTAAATATGGCGACATGATTAACCACCGCATGTTGAAAGCGCATATCCTCAACAAAGAGCCAGTGCAGCGCCCTGATGAAACCGTAGGTGAAGAGCTAGCACTACACCGCAAGCATCACAATATTGCAGAACGCACGGTGGGTGATTGGCTCTATGCTCGTACACTCACTGAAGAGCCAACCAAGCAAACGGTATTCACAGCGGAGATCTTCGATATCAATCGCGCAGGCATGCGAGTGCGTCTCCTTGAAAACGGCGCAGGTGCCTTTATTCCTGGCTCCGTTGTCATGGATAACAAAGAACGTTTGGCTTGTGACAGTGAGCAAGGGCTACTGTCTATCGACAAAGAGGTGGTATACCGCCTTGGTGACCAGCTTAAAGTGACTCTGATTGAAGTGAATCAAGAGAATCGTAGCTTGGTGGCAAAACCTGCTGAAGTATTTGCTGACAAGCCAGCACCAGAAGCAACTGCTTCATAGATATCTCGCGAACATGCACCTTTCAAAGCCGGACATTCAAGTCTGGCTTTTTTTGTGGGCTCGAGTCGGTTGTTCGTTAGCTTTTGCACCAAGAGTGAACTTGGATGCAAAGATTGCTTTACACTCCTGTGGGACATCAATCTCTGTGCCTGAATAGACAATGAAAGCGCGATCACTATCCTATGAACAAACGGATTTGGAAACACTCAAAATGGATACTGAACATTCTTTAACGGAAAACCTCTTTGCTTTAGTGCTAGGCTGCGCGCTGGTGTCACTTGGCGTACACTTCTTTAATCAGGTTGGACTCTTAACCGGTGGCACTGCCGGATTGGCGCTGTTTATCACGAAAGTCTCTGACTTCACCTTTGGTCAAATATTCTTTGCCATCAACCTGCCCTTTTACTGGCTATCCATTACTCGAATGGGTTGGCGCTTTACGCTTAATACTTTTATTGCCGTCTCTCTAGTTTCATTCATGGTAGACAACCTACACCACGTATTAGACTTTGCCGTGGTGAATGAGATCTATGGTGCGGCGATTGGCGGCGGTTTAATTGGTGTCGGGATGCTGGTGATATTCCGCCATAAAATGAGCTTAGGTGGCTTCAATATTTTAGCGCTATTTCTGCAAGAGCGTTTCAACATTCGAGCAGGCAAGGTTCAAATGGCACTCGATTGTACTATCGTCGCCATGTCGTTTTTCATCATGAATCTATGGGTCATTGGTTTGTCCATCGGCGCAGCCATCATTACTAATCTCATCATAGCGATGAACCACAAACCGGGTAGATATCAGCCGTAGCACTCACAAAGACGTGCAATCATAGTGACCAAGGATAATGCTTACCAAAAGTAGTCCTTGGGGTCTTTCTCGACTTCTCGAATCAAGGCAGTGAGATCGCTACTGCTTGATAGATAGGGGTATAAAATCCACTTAAGTAGCTCTTGAGTAGATTGCTCATTGGGAACGCGCAACTCCCACAAACGCGTGTCATGGTTCCAGGTGATACGCGCAACACCAACAGAGTAGTCACTGTATTTTGAATCCAGCAAGTAGTGTTTCTTAATGAACTCGACACCATCTGGAATCGTTTCAAAACAAGACACACCTAAGTCTACAGGCAAGTTCCGGTTGCGGTTATGACAGGCCGAGCTTGCCCGCGTCTCTACTTGCCTCTGTAACAAGTTCACCAAACTCATATCGACTCCCTGCGATAACTTCTTTGACCATCCACCCTCTGGCGATGATTAATCTTTATCCAATTTTAGACTACGTAGTGACTATTGATATAACTTTCATCAAGTCCTGCAAACTAGCTTGCCACGTCTTCCTGAACAACGTTAAGGTCTAGGTCAATAAATGCCTCAAATTCAGACAGCTATCGTTTCTAGTTCACAAAAATGTCATAAGAAAGAAATATAGTAACCAACGCTTCCCTTATATGGATAAACAACGGAGTTAATTATGTTTCGAGTCTTAATGACTTTGATGCTATCAACCGGCTTGCTCGCAAGCCATACCATGGCAAATGAAGTAAACGTGTCGGGTTCTACTTCCGTTTCACGCATCATGGATGTGCTCGCTGAAGACTACAACCAAACCCACCCTGAATCCTATATAGCCGTACAAGGAATTGGCTCAACTGCAGGCTTAACCCTGGTGCAAAAAGGCGTGATTGATGTAGCGATGACTTCACGTTACCTCACTGAGAGAGAGCAAAGCGAAAACTATACTGTTGCTCAACTCGCATTTGATGGTTTGACCGTCGTGGTTAACCCAGCAAACCCAGTCGATGACCTCACCCGTGAACAACTGTACAAAATTTACAAGGGTCAAATTACCAACTGGAAAGAGCTAGGTGGACAAGACCAAACGATTGCGGTCGTCACTCGTGAAGCATCATCAGGCACACGCTATAGCTTTGAAAGCCTTATTGGTCTGACTAAAGTGATTAATGACCGCTCGGTTTCTGACATCAATCCAAACAATCTGGTGGTGAACAGCAACAGCATGGTTAAGACGTTAGTTAATCACAACAAGCAGGCGATCGGTTTTATTTCAACAGGCTCTGTTGACCGTTCAGTCAAAGCAGTGACGTTTGAAGGCGTGGTTGGTGACAATGACACCATTGCCAAAGGACAGTACGCTTTATCGCGTCCATTTTTGTTGGTTTACAACCCAGAAAAGCTGACCAATGATGCTAAGGCATTTCTTAAGTTTCTGACAAGCAACCAAGCACAAGTGCTGATCGAGGAGTATGGCTATACACCGCTCCCATCCGAGAAGTAAGGCTTCGTTCTAAAAAGCACAACGCCGAGCAAATGCTCGGCGTTGTTGTATCTGAATGGCGGCTGTTTAAAAGTGCAACTGGATAACCGAAGTCACTACCGCACCAGGGCGTCGTACCCCTTCGATTTGCACTTTGATTTCACGCTCAATCTCCAAACCTTTTTTGATTGGCGTAACTTTGGTCAAGGTACTCACCGCTCGAACTTGATTGCCCGATTTTACTGGGTATGGGAAGCGAACCGAGTTCAGCCCAATATTCACCACCATTTTTGCGGTGGGGAACAGGTTGCTTTCTGGGTCAACCGAATCGGTAAGACGAGGTAAAAGTGCGAGCGTCAGAAAGCCGTGTGCAATTGTCGTCTTAAATGGAGACTCTTGCTCTGCTCGCTCTGGATCGGTATGGATCCACTGTTCGTCCTCTGTCACTACACCAAATTGATTGATTCGTTGCTGATCAACCATAATCCAGTCACCCGTATGCATCACTTCACCAAGCTGTGCTTGTAGCTCATGATACAACTGTTCAGCTTCTGGCTTCATCTCGATAGCAGGAGCTGCAGGCTTAACCTCAACGGATTCTGTTTGTTCCTGTTCAGTTCTCTTTTCTATTGGCTCAATGGATGGCTCATTGACCACCTGATCATTCACCTCCTTCAACCAAGTAAAGAAGGCGCGATTATTTGCCTTGTGACGGATTCCTTGCCAATATTCACGAACACTCGGAGAAACCTTTTGCATCAGCTCCTCTTGGTATTTAGAGACCGCTTCACTGCGATGTTTAAAGATGTCTACAACTTTCATAAAAACCTCGAAAAAATCCATGCCAGAAAACTGGACAGACCACAATTTTACTCAGTTAACCGCCAGGTGCAAAAGGTTTGTTGCGAACACGTGTAAACCGAACGCCAATTAACCTTTAATTTTCAATGACTTACCAATAAAACACTATTTTATTGGTATACGCTAAACACCGACACCGGTAAGTATAGTCGTTTTCACTTGCTTGATATAAAGCCAAAGAATAGTTTCAAAGTATGAAAAGCCTTGAATTTGCTTAAAATTCCGGCTATTAAGTGCCGTATTCCAGTAAAAAACTGCGCGAAGGCACACTATGATCACGAAATGGGCACAACGCTTTTATCAGATGGCAGAGCTGGTCGGCTCTTGGAGTAAAGACCCGTCCACACAGGTTGGCGCTGTCATCACCAAAAATAACCGTATCGTATCGGTCGGCTTCAATGGTTACCCGCATGGTATCTCAGATAGTGCTGATACTGACGATCGAGACATGAAATACCTTAAAACGCTCCATGCAGAAGAGAACGCGATTCTTTTTGCCAAACGCGACTTAGACAGCTGTGAAATTTGGGTGACTCACTTCCCTTGCCCGAATTGTGCAGCGAAGATCATTCAGACAGGTATTTCCGCTGTACACTGCCCAGAACAGAGTGAAGATTTCCTCTCACGCTGGGGAGACAAAATCAAAGTTAGCCAAGATATGTTCTTGCAAGCAGGCGTTAAAGTGAACTGGTTACCTATCGACCAGTTATCACCTAAAGACTAACGTTAAGCCAAGTCTAGAATTCGATATTAGCCTAAGCTCTCGCTTGGGCTTTTTTACCCCTCAAATAGTCATACTTCCTCGCCGACACATTCACTCACGCAATAACTGTCATCTTTGTTTCATCTAACTCTGTTCTAATTCCTCAGATATTAAGATAAATCCGTTTGAACGGATGTAATGATGTATACGGAGTCACCGTTGGCGAATACAACTCTTAGCGAACAGACACTAAGCAACCTCCAATCTGTTGAGTATCAATGGGTGCGTACCATGTATGTTGAGGGGTATAACGAAACTGAAATTAACCACTATATTCAGACTTGCTTTGGGGGAGATGACCTGTTTGCAGACCTATTCAGGCGTGTCGCACTCAATCAAGAGAGTCTCTATATTCTGTTGCAGCACCTAGGCTGTGCACCATCAAACAAGGAGATGTAAGTCTCCTTTTTTTGTGCACTTTTCTTAGCTTGCAATAAAAACCACTTACCTTATCGCAATGCAACCTATCTACTTTTTACTAAGTAAAAACATCATCTTACAATCAAAAGCGCATTAGACTGCTGTTTGAAACAGGCATAAAAAAAGCCCGAATGTTCATCGGGCTTTCGTTACAAATTTACTGTCGTAGCACGCATATAGTAAGGAATACTTCGACAGCCAGCTATGCGTAACACCAAACTGTTGCATTTGACTAACATGTCGGCGGCCAAACCAAAGTTTCTTCTCATCCCTATTCCACATAAGCCGAGAAGAGTCAGTCAAAACAACTGGGCGACCTTGCGGTCGCCCTTATCGTTATTATCCTTTAACACCGCCGGCGGTTAGACCACCAACCAGCCAACGCTGTGCAAGTAAGAATACGATAGTAATCGGGAATGCTGACAATACTGCCGCCGCCGCAAAATCACCCCATAGGTAGTTTTGTGGGTGCAGGTACTGCTGCATACCAACTGCTAGTGTGTACGAGTTTACATCAGAAAGTAGTAGTGATGCTACCGGTACTTCACCCACCACCATGATGAACGACAGGATGAATACAACCGCTAGTATTGGCACTGACAGTGGCAGTAGAACCAAACGGAATGCTTGCCATGGTGTCGCGCCATCTAGTGCTGCCGCTTCTTCAAGCGAGCCATCAATCGTTTCGAAGTAACCTTTGATTGTCCATACGTGCAGTGCAATACCACCCAAGTAAGCGAAGATTAGACCACCGTGTGTGTTCAAACCTAGGAATGGGATGTATTGACCTAGCTTGTCAAACAATGCGTACAGTGCAACCAGAGCCAGTACCGCTGGGAACATTTGGAAGATCATCATCGCTTTTAGGATTGTATTCTTGCCTTTGAACTTCATACGAGCAAACGCGTACGCAGAAGTGGTAGACAGACATACAATCAGGATAGATGAAATACCCGCAACTTTGATCGAGTTCCATAACCAAGTTAGTACTGGGAATGGAGGCGGTACGATGGTGCCGTCTGCTTTCTCAACCGAGAAGCCCAGAGCTAATTTCCAGTGCTCCAATGATGGATTATCTGGGATTAGGCTACCCGTTGCGAAGTTACCCTCACGGAACGAGATAGCGATAATCATCAGTAGTGGGAAGATAATCAGCGATAGGAATGCCCACATTGCAATGTGAGTAGCCCAAACGCGGTATTTAAGTGATTTACCTTGAACCATTGCCATTTTGAGCCTCCTTAGTCCTGAGCTACTTTAGTTACGCGTAGGTTAAGCAACGCTAGAGCACCTACAAGTAGGAAGATAAGCGTAGCGATTGCACTTGCTAGACCGAAGTCTTGACCACCAGAACCCTCGAATGCGATACGGTACGTGTAGTTTACAAGTAGGTCAGTGTAGCCAGCAGGTTCCGACGTACCAATCATGTTTGGACCGCCACCTGTTAGAAGCTGAATTAGTACGAAGTTGTTGAAGTTAAACGCGAAACTTGCAATTAGCAGCGGAGTTAGCGGTTTAATCATCAATGGCAACGTAATGGTCGTAAAGTTCGAGATGAAGTTCGAGCCATCGATAGCCGATGCTTCATATAGGTCATCAGGAATCGCTTTTAGTAGACCCATACATAGAATCATCATGTAAGGGAAACCTAGCCACGTGTTCACGATAACAATCATCAGTTTGGCCATGAACGGGTCAGAGAACCAAGCTGGGCTAATACCGAAGATGTTCTCAAGCACCATGTTCACTTCACCAAAGCTTTGGTTGAAGAGACCTTTAAAGATTAGAATCGAGATAAAGGCGGGTACAGCGTATGGAAGAATCAGAAGTACGCGGTAGATTGCGCGACCTTTTAGCGCTTCCCACTGCACAACGCTTGCCAAGACAAGACCGATGATCATAGTCAAAGCAACACTTAACGCAGAGAAGAGCATTGTCCAGATAAAGATGCTGATGAAAGGTTGCTTGATACCATCGTCTTTCCACACACGCTCAAAGTTGTGTGTACCGATACCAACGATAAAGCCAGGTGCCACTGTGTTACCAATGAACTCACCGTTTTCGTCGACTGGTTGGAAGAAACCAAGTTCCATGTTTGGACGTAATAAATCGCCAGTACGGTTATCAAGTAGACTCTCACCGTCTGCTTGAACTGTGTATAGAGGTTCAACCGCAGCAAACTTACGCAAGCCACTCATGCGGACCGCGTCACCTGATGGGAAAATTAGGTCGATACCAGACAGCTTCGAACGCAGTGCAATGATATCTTTAATCGCTGCTTTTTCACCTTGCTCTGCCGATACAGGCGTTAGGTCAAAGTCTTGGTCAGCCAATTCAGATTCTGTAAAGACTGGAGAAGCGAGCAGCTCACCGTCTTTGTTAATAACGATCTGATGGCCATCATCAACGTGGTAAAGGTTAAACGAATAACTGTCACCACTTTGAAATGTTCTGTCGAGAAGTACGCTTTGCGCACGCTCAAAAGAGAGTTGGTTCTTTGCACTGTAGTTAGTGAAGGCAAGACCAACGGTGTAAGCAAGAGGGAATAGGATGAAAAGAATCATCCCCGCAATACCAGGGTAAATGTAGCGGTGTGCGTATGTTTTCTTACTACCAAACACGTAAAGGGCAAGCGCCGTTAAGATAACGGTCAGCAGTGCAAAAGCCAACTCACCACGCGAGTACATTAGAATCGTCGCGTAACCATTAACCAGACCAACGGAACCGA
The DNA here is from genome assembly GCF_010587385.1 of Vibrio astriarenae. NCBI lineage: Bacteria > Pseudomonadati > Pseudomonadota > Gammaproteobacteria > Vibrionales > Vibrionaceae > Vibrio > Vibrio astriarenae. Next base: position 1,537,886 of record NZ_CP047476.1, on the reverse strand, counting down.
GTAATGCCCACTTAATAAAGACAGTTTTACTTGACGGCATGCTCGTTGCTGGAGATGTCATAGCATCTGTACTTTGAACTGACTGCATAGAGAAACCTGCTAGCGAAATAAAATAAAAAATAGAGAAAATGAAGGAGGGGTTACCCCCTCCTTAAAAAGGTAGAACTTACTTAGTCATTTGTGCTTCTGCATCTGCAAGTGCTGCATCTACAGATTGACGACCATCAACAACGTTGATGATTGCGCTCTTAGCGCTGCCCCAGAATGCGTTCATCTGAGGGATGTTTGGCATGATTTCACCGTTCATTGCGTTGTCCATTGTCGCAGCGATACGTGCATCTGCGTCAAGTTCACGTTGGAACGAGTTAAGAGCAACCGCACCTAGTGGCTTGTCGTCGTTAACCATGCGTAGACCATCGTTAGTTAGTAGGTAGTTCTCTAGGAACTCAACCGCTAGGTCTTTGTTAGGAGACGCAGTGCTGATACCCGCTGTTAGAACGCCAACGAATGGCTTAGAAGCTTGACCTTGGAACTTAGGAAGCGTAGTTACGCCGTAGTTAACACCAGCAGTTTCGATGTTACCCCAAGACCATGGGCCGTTGATTGTCATTGCTACGTTACCTTGGCTGAATTCAGCTTCAGATACTGAGTAGTCCATATCTGGAGAGATTACGCCTTTGTCTACAAGACCTTTAACGAAGTTCATAGAGTCTTTAACGCCTTGGTTTGCGATACCTGCGTCTTTAACATCGTAGCCAGCTGAAGTGTATTTGAATGCGTAACCGCCGTCAGCTGCCATTAGTGGCCATGTGAAGTACGGTTCTTTTAGGTTCCACATGATCGCTTTCTTGCCATCTTTTTGAAGTTCTTTGTCTAGAGCTTCAACTTCTTCCCAGTTCTTAGGTGGGTTTGGCACTAGGTCTTTGTTGTAGATTAGAGATAGAGATTCTACTGCTACTGGGTAACCGATGAATTTACCATCGAACGTTACTGCATCCCATGCGAAGTCAACGATGCCTTCTTTGATTTCTTTAGAAGGTTTGATTTCAGCTAGAAGACCTGCTTCAGCGTAACCACCAAAACGGTCGTGCGCCCAGAACACGATATCAGGACCATCACCAGTCGCTGCTACTTGTGGGAAACGGTTTTCTAGACCATCAGGGTGAGCAACAGAGACTTTAATACCAGTTTCTGCTTCAAACTTCTTACCAACTTCTGCTAGACCGTTGTAACCTTTGTCACCGTTGATCCAGATAGTAAGTTGTCCTTCTTCGATAGCAGCATTTGCGCCAAACGAGCCAAGAGCAACAAGAGTACTTAGTGCTACTGTGCTTAGGGCATTTTTCATGTTCATATCCTTTTTATACTTGTGTTGTAGGGCTCGACCACAGAGAGGTTTCGCCTAATCCTCAGCTATAATCTGGCAAAATGACAATAACCTCATCATCCTAGTTTCTACGCCCTTTGTAGTATGGCGTAAATCCGTGATCCACATCCTTAGACGTTGGCGACGGCGATCACAAAACTGCAATCAAATGTGATCGGATTCACCTGTATGGCAACAATTTTTTTGAACTCGATCTCTCTACGCCACCTCATCCCCCTCCTTGCTCATCCCCTCCTACTCCCCCTACAAAAAGTTTACCTAGGAGGATGTGACTCTTGACAGAAATCGGGAAACTACAGCTATCCAAGAGTGGATGGTAAGAACCCTTTCCAGTTGCTTGTAACTGGCTTGCATTGCCGAGTTAGTTTGCTGTTATAGCAAAGACGTTCGTGGTAATAGTTGTTACTTACGGGGGAGACGTCTTCGCTATACGGGGGAGGCAAACTAGCCCTTTGGCTTTGGTGGGTGATGGAACACAGGACTTCCCATATGTGTTCATCACCCTTTTTCTTTAAGTTCTTACGAAAAATTATACCCAAGTAACTTCATATCTATGGATACCTTAGTACAATCCAATATAGTGAAATGTAGAAAGGCGCACACTTTTCGAGGTTACTTAGGTATAACACCTTACTAAAATTCCTACTTTTACTGCCTGGTTGCTAAAACAGTTAAAGCAGTAACTATGATAAAAATATTGATCGAGGACGAGCTAAGATGGCGAGTGTCACGTTAAAAAACGTATGTAAAGCGTACGGCGACGTACTGATTTCTAAGAATGTTGACTTAGACATTAAAGAAGGCGAGTTTGTCGTCTTCGTTGGCCCATCAGGTTGTGGTAAATCAACGCTATTGCGTTGTATTGCAGGTCTTGAAGACATCACTTCAGGTGACCTATACATCGGCGAAGAGCGCATGAACGATGTTGAGCCATCAAAACGTGGTGTCGGCATGGTATTCCAATCCTACGCTCTATACCCTCACCTAAACCTTTACGACAACATGTCTTTTGGTCTAAAGCTTGCGAAAGCAGACAAAGCTGAAATCGATAAGCGTGTTGAGCATGCCGCTGAAATTCTACAACTTAGTCATCTACTTGAGCGTCAACCTAAGGCACTTTCAGGTGGTCAGCGTCAACGTGTTGCTATCGGTCGTACTCTGGTTTCTCAACCGAATCTTTTCTTACTCGATGAGCCTCTATCAAACCTTGATGCGGCGCTGCGTGTACAGATGCGTTCTGAAATCACGAAGCTTCAGCGTAAGCTTGGCTGTACGATGATTTACGTAACGCACGATCAGGTTGAAGCAATGACAATGGCTGACAAGATCGTCGTTCTTGACGGTGGTTACGTTTCGCAAGTTGGTCGTCCTCTAGAGCTTTACCACTACCCGCAAAACCGCTTCGTTGCTGGTTTCATCGGCTCTCCAAAAATGAACTTCATGAGTGTATTCATTGAAGAAGCTGAAAAAGAGCGCGTGAAAGTTCAACTTTCTAACGGCACTTCTTTCTGGATTCCTGTTGACGGTACGACTGTGACTCGCGGTGAGCGTATGTCTATGGGTGTTCGCCCAGAGCACTTGCTAAAAGCAGGTGAAGGCGATGCAACGATCGAAGGCGCAGTGATGATTGTAGAGAAGCTAGGTAACGAAACTCAAGCTTATCTAAACCTAAAAGGCTCTGATTCAGATGTTATCTTCCGCCAGCCAGACACTCTAGAAGTTGAAGTAGGCGATTCATTGAGCATCGGTATTCCTGCACACCGCTGTCACCTATTCCATAGCGATGGCCGTGCATGTCGCCGCCTTTACAAAGAGCGTGGCGTAAACTTTGAAGAGCTAGAAGTCGCTTAATCAAAGTTCAATAAATAGACAAACGACCAGCAAAAGCTGGTCGTTTTTGTTTCTAGGCTGCGGGGTTGATTAAAGCTGATATGACGTTTCAAGCGTGTAGTCATTGCCATCCTTGGCAGTAAACTCTTTATCTTCACTGCGCGCCGCAGGTTTGCCTTTACGATCACTCTTAATCAAACTAATCCAGTGGCGCATACCTACTTCACACGGTTGATTTTGTTGCGATAGGGTCGAGCAGCACTCTATTTGAATATCGTCAATACGGGTGAGCTCTACGCAACCTGTTCCACGATGGCATCCCATCATCACTTCAACATGGCTACCTTGCCCGTCACGCAACAATATTGAACACGGCGTCTCTTTCTCACCGTTATAGGCCACAAAGTGCTTTGGATGACGTAAACCTGAATGTGTGCCATCTTTGAAGTAAGCAACCAAGTGGCGATAATCAATCATATAAGCCGTCACGTCTTGATGTGAGCCAGACTCTAAAGGAAACAGCTCATCTAAGATTTGTTTACTCTGGCAGCTTTTTTGGTCTGTTGCTTCTGCAGCGAGCGTTTCGACCGCGACAACAGCTTCAGCGATAAATGGCTTTTTCTTGTTCTCAAATGTTGTTGTATTCATCGTTAGCATATTCATGGTCATTCCCTCACACAGCACTCGTCATTTTGTTGTACAGCGAATATTTCAAACACACGTTTAAGTTTCGGTTAAATTTGTGATGTCGCTTACTTGGTAGATTAGCCGAAAACTAACTACAATTTCACAACAAAAATTTTACAATGTGAATTTTACAAAATGAGCCTGTCAAAAAGTTTAGTCCGCCAGTCCCACTTTCTTGGGACCAAAATACGCAACCTTCGTAAGCGCAATCACCTTACGATGGAAGATTTGTCTGCTCGCTGCATACGTATCGACCCCGACTATGCCCCCTCTGTGTCTTATCTTTCCATGATAGAAAGAGGTAAACGAGTCCCTAGCGTGGATATGCTATCGGTGATTGCCCAAGTTTTTCAAAAAGACCCCGCCTGGTTCCTAGATGATGAGCCAGAACAAGAGGCAATAACCCCAGACAAAGGGCGTAGAGGGGGGATTAGTGGCATGGCTCTAGAGCCTAGCTTTCTGTTTTCTAATGACATTTTACAGATAGCCATCCCTGAAATGCTCTCTCAGGCAGGAATTACAGGTCGCCAGTTTGCTCATTTGTTGATTCGCGCCCATCAAGAAAGCAATCAAAACCATTTCCCTGACCTTGAGAGAGCCGCGGAAGAGGTCGGTTTAAAGCGACTCAACATGAGCGTTGAAGATTTAATCGATATTGCAAAATCGTTGGGAGTCACTATCCGATGGATACAGCGTACTCCCCAAGACGTGGTGGATGAGCTAGGGGTGAGCAGTAAACAGGTAATTAGCTCCTTCTTTGAGCCACCGAGTACGATATACCTTAATGAGGTCCTAAAGGACTACCCAACCCGATTGAAGTACGATTTAAGTGTCTATATCGGTCATTGCGTTCTACATAACCGAGACAGCCTAAAAAACGTTCTTCTCGTAGGCAGCGCGAACACATGGGAGGACAACATCCATCAGAGCGCTCACGTCGAGTTGAACTCACAAGATATCCTTCAAGCATGGCGCGATTTTGAGTCGAGTTTCTTCGCTGGAGCACTTTTGTGTCCGAAAGTACCCTACAGACAACTCCTTGATCGTAATGGGTATGAAATCAGTGTTCATCAAAAAGCCGGCGTTTCTCCCTCTGTTGCAATGCGTCGGATGACCGTGGTCTCTCCCTACCCCCACTGGCACTACTTCGACGCTTACGGGCAGAACAAGCTAAAAGCGGTATATAGAGGAAATGGTATTCCGCTTCCGTGGGGAAATATGCGTCAGGTTAACGACCCCTGTCAGCATTGGGCGGTCTTCAGACGCTTATCCGAACCCCAGTCTGGCAGTTCGGCTCAAATCTCTATTTTACATGTTGGTGATGAACCACGGATCTATTGCTGTGAGTCTGCAAACATGATGGATTTAGCAGGCAATAATCGGGTGCTTTGTGCCGGAATAGACCTTAATCCTGCTATAGAAGCACAAGGGGGCGATGCTGTGAGTATGGCAGAGCAGTTGAAAAAAGTGTGTGTCCAATCTGGAGGCAGCGCCCAGATTCCTTTGACAATCCGTAAAGACCTCACCACTATCGCAAAGATACTCAACATCAATTGGATTGAACGTGGTTTGAATGGCCCAGCTCGCGTTATTTGTGCGCGCGGTGCCGCATGTCCACGAGAACCAAGTTGTTATGGGGACCCAATATCAGTGGTAGAAAAGCCGTGATAGCGAATTTTAGGCAAAAAAAAAGCCAATCACAAAGTAAGAGTGATTGGCGCTATATTTTTTGTGAACAATAAAGGTTCACTAACAACGTCAGTTGGCTAGGTGACCCTCGGCTTAATAAGGGTCACTGTCATTAATGCATTCTGTGTGCCAACTTTTAAAAACGGTCGAAAACACCTTTTTTGGTGACTATTCGACCACTTTAAGACCAACTCTGTGCATAAGTGAACCTCACAAATTGCACGCATTTGCTTAATGCAAATATTTTCGATTGCATTTTGCAACAAAATTCACTTTCGCAATACCTAAGATGCAACCAATAACCTATCAATATGAGTTTTGACAATCTACTTACAAGGCTCAATCCGGTGATGCTATATTTGATCAACGGAAGCAACGTTTTGCTCGGTCATATTTTGTCCTTGTTTCCGGTATCCCTAACCGAAGCAAATAGGGTTCAATATAAAAAGGAAATTTCAATGCCTCTGCAAACGGCCACATTGACTCAGTTTGCGACTCGCACAAACTGGTTTCTCTCAATCCTACTCTCTACCTTACTTACCACACCCTTAGTGCTCGCAGACAGCGGCCTTAGTGAGGCAGATACTGCTGAGTTAATCAAACTGACTTACGAAACTCGCCTAGATGAACTGCCGCAATTTAAAAAGGGGCATTATGGTCTTCGCCTTTACCGCCAAACTCATGACCCAAGATACATTTCAGCGATCGAGAGTGACTTAACTAGGATTGCTACTCGACTAAACCTGTTCGCCAATACTATCGACACTGACGAGGAAATTGCCCAATACTCACTCAAACGGTTGCTCGGCTATTTAGATGATTACGATGAAAGAAGTCGCAGACGCTATCACGCAACACAGTGGACACCAGAGTATCTTTATCTTGGGGTTGACCTACTTGGGTCAATGGCAAGAGCAAACGAGTATGGACTTAAGCACAAGCAGGACGAAAAGCTAAGGAAAATCCTCAAACAATACGACTTTCGCTTTTTCGTCACGGATCGCGACATGATTGAAGCCTGGGCGGCGCAGTTGGCAAACCAAGTCTATTGGCTCAAACAACTTGGCGAAGAAGACTACACACAACTGTTTGTGCAACGCTTTAAAGAGGTCTATCCCGACAACAAAGACCAAGAACTGACGAAACAGCAGTTCATGAACAAACTCTACGGTATGACACACATCATTTTGGCTGATTCGGAGTATTATCAACGCCCAGTGGAAGAATCTGACCATCAATGGATATTTGACTATTTTCGCGACAACCAGGATCAAATCCTAAGCGCCACCAAAGAAGATGTGATTGCCGAAGTGGGCATCTGCTTTTTGCTTGCTGGTCTCGAAGAAGACCCTTTCGTTGCACAAGCAAGAGAAGCAATCAGGCAATCCGTCGACCTTCAGCAGGGAATGGTGCCCTCCGAAACAGGCAGTTTTGATTTCGCTTATGGAGAACACCGTAATGTACTAGCAATAATGCTGCTAGACTGGCAACCACCGAGGGTCGGGCCGACGATCGACCATCACCCAGAGGTATTTATCAATCTTCCCAATGGTCTGGTTGCAAAATAATGGTCAAATAGAGTGTAAGCCGATCTAGTTTCACCCAAGCATGTACATGACCCACAAGAAAAAGAGTCCGGCAACACTAATCCAGATGGCATAACGAATGTTTTCAGATTTGTGTTTTTTTGAACGAACGACAGACATGAGGGCGACTTCCTTTACAATGTCATCTTTGGCATGATTCGATTTTACTGTAAGGTCGTCGTCGAAAGATTGTGCCTGGGAGCGACTGTCATCTGCAGCATTGGCCACCCTAGTGAAGCGATGCCATTGTTCAAGGGTCATATCTCCACGATATTGATCTCGCACTGGCTTATTGCCTGTATGTCTTGGTACAACTGCCATAACACACCTCCACGCTTCCCTGACTACTTACTAATAGTTTAGTAAGTATATTAGTGTTCGTGGTGTGTTCACTTCACTCAATTGTTTCAATGTATTGCCGAAACAAATCAATTACAGACCAAGCATTGATAACACTGACGTTTGGGGATGAACTTCATATTCATGTAGTGGAGTGGACACCGGAGAGTATCCGATTCTATGTTGACGAGAAGCGACATCATGAATTCGACATCAATGTGGTTGACAAAGAACTCAATCCATTTCACAAACCACACTACCTAATTATGAACCTCGCGGTCGGCGGTGCATGGGCTGGAGAACCAGGCTAAGGCTCATTTCCAGCCACTTTCGCTATTGATTATGTACGCGTTTATCAAAAGCCATCTGAGTTGTAGGCGTTATAAATACTCACATAAATACGCTGTTGAAACTTCGACTTTAAGGTCAAACGAGGACTCAGCAGCCACTTCAAACGCTTCACCAGAGTTGAATGTGACCCACTCTTCATCGTTGAGGCGTTTGATGGTTAAAGCCCCCTTCACTACCGTCATACGTTCTGCCGCAACCGTACCAAAGGTATATTCACCCGGAGCCATCACACCAACACTGCTGTCCGCTCCTTGTTGAGAAAAACCTAGCGACTTTACGCCCCCGTCAAAATAGGTGTTTTCTTTAATCATCACTCTTTCCTTGTGTTTACTATCAAAATATTAAGATATTGCATAATTTCAGATGTTTAACGATTTGTAAACCAAGTTATAATCGAGAGAGATTCACAAAGAAAAAGAGCACGCATGTTAGAAGAAATCGTCACTGAAGCGACCGTTCTATTGGGGGATTGGCAACAGAGTGTCCTTGCCATCACTATCGGAAGTTTAATCATATGGGGGCTTTGGCGGGTTCTATACCAAAGACTTGAAACCATAACCCAGAGTACTCGATTTAGTTGGGATGACAGCCTACTCCTTGCTGCAAAGTCACCTGTCAGTTTGCTCATTTGGTTCTGGCCAGCAACGCTTTCAATGGGTGTGATTCTCGACTACTTCTCAGATACGCCTCATGAATGGTTAGCCACCATCAAACACATTTTGCTGATCCTTATCTTTATCTGGTTCTGTACTCGTTTGGTCGGCGAGGTTGAGCAACATACACTGAAGTCAGAAAAACATGATCCGTCCACGATTGAGGCTATCGGTAAAGTCGCTCGACTATTTTTCTTTGTTATCGGGCTACTCACCATCATCCAAAGCCTTGGAGTTAGCTTAACCGGTCTTCTCACCTTTGGTGGTGTCGGTGGTCTGGTTGTGGGTCTTGCAGCAAAAGATCTACTATCCAACTTCTTTGGCGGCATGATGATCTATTTCGATCGTCCGTTCAAAATCGGCGACTGGGTTCGCAGTCCAGATAGACAAATAGAAGGGACTGTCGAGCGCATTGGTTGGCGAATGACGGTAATCCGCACCTTTGACAAACGCCCACTCTACATTCCGAACTCGGTATTCAGTAATATCGTGGTTGAAAACCCATCACGTATGCATAATCGCCGTATCTCAGAAAACATCGGCGTTCGTTACCAAGATGCTGCGCAGCTTGAAAACATCGTCAACGCGGTGAAAGCCATGTTACAAAACCACCCTGAGATCGACACCACACAAACCCTAATCGTCAACTTTAATGGCTATGGCGCCTCATCACTTGATTTGATGGTGTATACCTTTACCAAGACCGTCAACTGGGTTTTCTTCCATGAGGTAAAGCAGGACGTGCTACTCAAAATTCTCAATATCATACATGAGCATGGCGCAGACATCGCTTACCCAACCCAAACACTCAATGTTATCAACGACCGACAAGAGTCACCCCATTAATAACGCAAAACGGCTTCCGTAGTGACACGGAAGCCGTTTCCAATCATCTTAAATAAATGACTTAAGCGTTGCGACGCGCTTCAACCGCTGCCGCTAACTGACGTAGTACTTTTTCTGTATCATCCCAACCAATGCACGCATCGGTAATCGACTGACCGTACGTTGGTGCGCAACCATCGACTAGGTCCTGGCGACCTTCGACAAGATGAGATTCAATCATCACACCGAAGATAGCTTGTTCACCACCTGCAATTTGACCACATACATCCTCAGCCACCAGCATTTGACGCTGATACTGCTTAGAGCTGTTCGCGTGGCTAAAATCAATCATGACTTTCTGTGGTAAGCCTGACGCCTCAAGCTCATTCTTGATCGTAGCAACATGCTCTGCGCTGTAGTTTGGCTCTTTGCCACCACGTAGGATCAGATGACAATCTTCGTTACCTGCTGTCTCAATGATCGCTGAATGACCGTATTTTGTCACTGACAAGAAGTGGTGAGAAGCACTCGCAGAGCGAATCGCATCTGATGCAATCTTAATGTTACCGTCTGTACCATTCTTAAAGCCAACAGGGCAAGAGATACCAGATGCAAGTTCACGGTGAACCTGAGACTCTGTTGTGCGCGCACCAATCGCGCCCCAACTGATCAAGTCACCCACATACTGTGGAGAGATCATATCTAGGAACTCACTCGCCGTTGGCATGCCCATGTCTGTCAACTCAAGCAGAAGTTTGCGTCCCATGCGCAGACCATCATTGATCTTAAACGTGTCATTGAGATACGGGTCATTGATCAAGCCTTTCCAGCCCACTGTGGTGCGTGGCTTTTCAAAATACACACGCATCACAACCTCAAGCTTGTCACCCAGTTCATCACGAAGCTCCTTTAAGCGCTTACCATACTCAAGCGCAGCTTCTGGATCGTGGATTGAACACGGACCAATAATCACCAACAAGCGATCGTCTTCACCTTTTAGCATGTTAGAGATACTTTGACGGCTATTGAACGTGGTTGCTGCGGAAACTTCCGTCGCAGGAAACTTCTCTAAAACAGCCACTGGTGGCAAAAGCTCTTTTACTTTGCTAATTCTTACATCATCGGTCTGGAACATCGCTTACCTCATCCTTAAATCTTTAAGCTTTTAAAAATTATACTCAGCTCAAATACTGAAACTTTTTTCAATTATGTTTTGATTTAGGGGTAAGTTAACCATTCAAAAAGCGAACTTCAATCACTTTTTTAAACAAAAGGCAATATTAAGGATATTTTTACAAAAATATTGAGCCGTAAAAATATCCTTACACACATTGATGATGCTAGACGTCGAGAGTGTTCACTCCAAGAGCTTGCGCCTTGCAATAAATAGCTTCTAACTCATGTAGCGGTTTAGGTTTACTGTAGGAGTAACCTTGCAAGATGTCGATTCCGGTGCTCTTTAGAGCCATTGAGTGCGCTTCAGTTTCAACACCTTCAGCAACGACTTGATAGCCTAGGCTTTTACCCATGAGAATCATGGTGGCCACAAAATCTAAGTTCGCTTGGCCATCAACGATGTCGCGAATAAACGATCGATCAATCTTTACTTCATTTAATGGCAATCGCTTGAGAAGTGATAACGAAGAGAAGCCAGTACCAAAATCATCGAGAGAGAGAGCAATGCCAGCTGAGTGAAGTTGCAACAGCACCTGGCTACACTGCTCATAGTCAGAGATAGCCGCTGTTTCTGTAATCTCAAAACAGAATAGGGACAGAGGCAGCTTATGGTTAAGAATGGTTTGTATTGCAGAGGATGCAAAGTGATGGTTAACCAGCTCCTTCGCACTCACGTTAATTGAAATACGGTTGAGCCCCCTCAACCATTCGGATGAAGATAAGTCACGGCAGACTTGATTTAAGATGTACTCACCAAAGGAGGTCATCAAACCGCTCTCTTCTGCCACTTGAATAAACTGATAAGGTGGGACATCGCCTAATACAGGCGAGCGCCAGCGCGCCAGCGCCTCAACCCCCACCACGGTGTTATCATCAGCCCTAACTTGAGGTTGATAATGGACACCTATTTCGTCTCGTTTAAGCGCGCCTTTAAGGTGATGCTCCATCGTGACCAAATTCTGAGTAGAAGAGTCCATCTCTGAAGAGTAGACAACTGCACGCCCACCACCCGCTTGCTTGGCTTTATACATTGCAACATCAGCCTTTTTAATCAGCTCATCCGCCGTGCTGCCGTCTAGAGGATAAAACGCGACGCCGATACTCCCCTGAGCTTCCAACTCAATATCATCGAACACCAAAGGTCGAGCAATCCGGCGTAATATCTGGCTGGTGAGTTCATTGACCTGATCGTGGTTTTGCACATCGCAGAAAAACAAAAATTCATCTCCGCCTAGACGGGCAATTTGTTGGCGATCACCCAGCAGTTCACACAGCTGCTTTGATACGTGTCGCAACAACGCATCCCCAGTATGGTGGCCAAAGGTATCATTCACCATTTTAAACCGATTCAGGTCCATCAACATCACAGCGCGTCGCTTTTCTTGATGAGCGCCAATGAACAAATTAATGTCCTGCATAATTTTACGACGGTTAGCGATGCCTGTTAGCGCATCAAAATACGCCATATGATGGATTTTTTCGGCGCTTTCTCTTTGTTGCGTGATGTCAGTCAGTGAGCCAATAAAACGGATAGGACGACCATGGCTATTTTGCACTGCAGCACCGTTGGCTTGAACCCACAAGTAATCACCCGATGCGGTGCGCATACGAAATTCGGTCTTAAAAGGAGCATCATTGATCAGATGCTCATGGATCTTGTCTTCAATCGACGAAATATCCTCATGATGGATATAAGAAAACAAATCACTACAGTCTATGGAGTCTCGGACAATATCGGTCACACCAAGCATATCAATGAGTCGGCTATTCCAAGTCAACTTATTGGTAATTAAATCCCAATCCCAGATGCCATCATTGGAGGTATTAGACACAACTTTAAGCTGCTGAAGGATCTGTTGCAGGCTCTTTTGCCTTGTGTTCGCCGTCTCAAGCAGAGCATCGCGCTCAATGAACAGCGCGAGCATATCAAGGTAGTTAGAGAACATTGAGTATGAGCCCACCCCCTGATCGATAGACTGAGAATCATTAATACAAAGCAGTTTCCAGTGACCATCGAAGCCTGTTTTTACCGGAACAACCGTGGACACATAGTGCTGACTCGGCATTGCGGTGGGAAATTGGTCGACGCTAAAGGCTATCTTGTTATCCGTCGATAGGGGCTTTGCTCTTGTGCCATTAGCATAAAGGGTTTGTTCTACTTGATAATGCTGAGATTGACAGTGAGCCAACACTGCCTCATCAAAATGGTAGCCAAAGCAGTTTTGCGCATCAAGGATAGAGTCGAAGCCATCTTTTGCTTGAGAATAGAAGCTTTCAAACAACTCGGCCGGTGATTGCGAATCTGCTGACATCATTTGCTGTCGAACACTTTTTCTCACCTCATGGCTCGGCTTCATGTCGCCGCTACCACATGAGTTTCGTACCACCAGACGCTGTGGGATCATTACCGTATCAGCACTATAAGCGGCACCGCGAATACGCTCAACTGCTCGCAGAAGTGAGCTACGCCCAAGCTCTTCGAGGTTTTGATCGATCGTAGTGAGCGATACTGAAGCTTTTTCGCCCAAAAAGATATTATCAATACCGACAACAGCAACATCATCAGGCAAAGACAGCCCTTGAGATTTTAGTTGCTGAATCATACCGATGGCATTTTGGTCGGCGGCACAAATCACCGCAGAGCATTCGCTTTGCTTCTCAACAAAAGCTTTACCCGCTTCGCGTCCTCCTGCAAAGGAGCAGTCACTGACCGAGAAGAAATCACCTGAGATAAACTCACCGTGATGCTGCCGCACTTTCTGTTGAAATGATTTAAATCGCAAGCGTATGTCGTTGACACTTAAGTCTCCGCAAAACCCAATCCGCTCGTGACCTAAATCACACAGCCAATCGTAGAGCAAGGCGACCCCTTGGTTCTGGTCACTATAAAACTGCTCGACAGGAAGAGGACGATAACTTGCCCCAAGCGAAATAACAGGAATGTTGCGATCAATCGCTTTAGCAATGAGTTTATGAGCCGCACTATGCAGCACCACAAGCAGCGCATCAAAGCTGTCAAAGCCGATGGGCAACTCGTAGTTGCGGCTCTCACCGGAACGAATAAAGACGAGGTTTATATCTTGCTGCTTTGCCACTTGGCGCAGTGCGATACATAACTCTCCCATGTAGAAGCCACTGAGCAGTGGCATAATCACCCCCACCGTGGGGCGATGTGTATTACAGTGATTTATAGTTTTCATGTGTTGTTTGCAAGCGATAAGAGTCACTGTATTTCACCCTACCTTCATTCCGTTATTATGATGTATTCGAATTTAAGGGGATGAAAACCTAGCCAACCGGTTGTGATTCTATTAGTGACATGAATACTGGAAGCCACATCACATTCTGTTTTTATATTGAAGTAATCTACTGCGATTTCCCAACCATGAAACAATTAATGCATAAATACTCTATTAAGCGCACATTTTGTACACCATTAATCTTACTCATTGATAGTTTAATCACATTACTAAATAGTGGTCGAGCAACAAGGCGATAAATAGTCCCATCAGGTGATAAATGGAGAACTTAAAGGTCTCAATCGCCGATTTATCATGGCTAAAATACTTAAGTTGCAATGCGTAATAGATAAACCCAGCACTCAGGACCGTCGATACTGCGAGGTAGAGCGAACCACTCATACCGACCAAAACGGGCATCAAGACAACCAAGGCTAATAAAACAGTGTAAAGAACAATAGAGGTTTTGGTGTATTCAACACCATGAGTCACTGGGAGCATCGGGATATCAGCATTGGCGTAATCCTCTTTCCTATGAATAGCCAGAGCCCAGAAATGAGGTGGGGTCCAGACAAAGATAATCATCACCAATAGCCAAGCATTAGCGCTTAACTCGCCAGTTACAGAGGTCCAGCCAAGTAACGGAGGCATCGCCCCAGCAATACCCGCTATCACTATGTTCTGTGGTGTTGCACGCTTTAAATACAGCGTATAAACAACGGCATAACCCAGCAGACTTAAGAAGGTTAACCAAGCAGTTAACGTATTCACGCCAAACCACAGCAAAGCAAAACCAACGACACCAACTAACGTCGCAAATAGGCCAACACGAAAAGCCGAAACATCCCCTTGCGGCAGAGGACGTTTATGAGTGCGAGCCATTATCGCATCAATGCGTCGATCGATAAGGTGATTGAAGGCTGCAGCAGAGCCTGCCATAAAGCCAATACCCATCAATCCAAGAACCGTTTCCTGTAAGGGCAGCGCCCCCTCAACAGCAAGGCACATACCCACAATCGCAGTCAGCAACATTAACAGAACCACTTTCGGCTTAGTCAGTGTCCAATACACCCGCCACTGAACGGCAGCTTTACTGCTTGGCTGTACAACTAGTGTTTTACTCATGTATGACTCCCTTATATGCCCTTACTGCCCAACTGATTTTAGATAATGAATGGATAGTTAATCTCGAACGGCTGTAGTCCAAATTCGATAATTGGTATAAAGCACAGCAACCAGCAAGCTCGCCGCGCCTAAGTTGTGGGCGACCGCTACCCACAGTGGTAGATGAAACACCACATTGGCAATACCCAAACACAACTGCAGTGTTAAAACCAAAGCCACCAGCATGGCCTCGGACTTCAAACTCGACCAGCGCCAACATTTGGCAATCAACAAAACTAAACATAGCGTTGTGACCATCGCGCCAATGCGATGAACAACATGAATCGTCATGCGCGACTCATAGCCCAGAACCCCAAATTCATAATTGTCATGTCCAGCTTGTAACCAATCAAAGGCGCCAGAGAAATCAAGCATCGTCCACCACTGTCCCTCGCAAATAGGTAAGCGAGTACAGACTAATGCAGCGTAGTTAGAGGATGTCCATCCACCTAACATGACCTGAAGAATAACGATCACCAAGGCGATGGCCGCAATGGATTTCAGTCCATGATTGCTCTCACCGGTCAACCTTTGGAGACCATGTGGCACAGGTGGGTGAGAGAGCTTCCAATAAAGTAGGAATAAACTGGCTAATAAGGTGAACCCACCCAATAGGTGAGCCATCACTATCACAGGCAACAGTTTGAGGGTCACTGTCCACATCCCAAGCAGAGCTTGAAAAATCACGAGTCCGGCAATAAAAGTCGGCAATACTCGACTCACGGTGCGCTCTTTCCAGCATCGTACCGTGATCCAAGCAATTAAAACCCCCAGAGACCCTGCAACATAGCGATGGATCATTTCAAGCCATGCCTTATACGGTTCAACCGCCCTCTCTGGATAGGCTTGATTCGCGACTGCTATATCCTCTTGTGATTGCGGCACTAGGATCTTTCCATAGCATCCGGGCCAGTCGGGACACCCCAATCCCGCATCAGACAGACGCGTATACGCCCCTAGCGCAATCACAACAACAGCGAGATAAAGAGTAAATCGAACCAAATTAGTGGTACTCATGAAGCCTCCTTGCCCTTGGGCTCTATCCAACACGCGATAGCTTCAACAGCTTTTTGAAATCGCGCAGCATACCCTTCATTAATTGCGGTTGTGCGGATGATGGAACAAGCTCAAAGGAATAACGCATTACCCACTGACCAAGAGGGTCGATAATGATCACGTCCTCACCATCGGCAACACTATCGGGCAACGATTTAACCGCTTGAATGGGAATATCAAAACGCTGAGTCATAGATGTGTCACTGTTGCTCTGCATGATGAGAATAGGTTCAACACGTTCTGTATATTTTCCTAAGGCCAAGTAACTTTGTCTGAGCAGCGTAACCCGCTCTTGGCAAGCAGCCTCGCAGTGCTTGGGCACGATAAACGCGAGCTGCCACATCGGTTTTTCTGGTTGATAATCAACACCAAGGTTCTGATAGGTGAGCCGGGGTTCAATCAAGGTTCCCTGATTGGTCACGCCGGGTTGATACCATTGATTGTAAAGAATCACGTAAGCGGCAATCGCTGGAATCGCAAAGAACAACACCAACGCGATCAGTGTTAAACGCCCCTTCCAAACTGGGTTGTGAGTCAATGCCGCCATTTTATACACCTCGCTGTTTGCGATGTTTATTGAACGCTTTCACCGTTACCCACAACATGAGTCCAAGAAAAACAGCGGCCAACATGAACCATTGAGTCGCATAGCCGAAATGCTTGGTTGAGGACAAGGGGACGGGGACCCACGGTTGCGGGTAGGGCCAATCTTGAACTTGGGGTTGAATCACCACAGGCTGAATCTCAATCCCATACAGCTGAGAGATTTGTTCGATGTTCAGGTTTTGAATCCGATAAGGGGCAATAAATTCTGGATCAATATCATTACTCAGTGGGTTCTCAGAGCGTTGATAAACGCGACCTCGATAGACAAAATCACCATGTACCCAATTTACTTTAGGTAAAACAGAGCGCGAAGCAGGGGCTGCAACAAACCCTCTTTCCAACAACCAATAACGCTCTTGCGACTCAATCAACTGATAAGCCAAGTATCCTACTTTTCCTTTGTGCACTTGATTGTCCAATAACAAGTAGCCCTCTGGAATCGCTCTTCCTGAAACGATCACGGATAAACCCGTAGGATCAGACGTCGTGAGTGTTTCAATTAACGGTACCGCAGGCAGCGTGGCACGCTCTACCAAGCTATGCTCAAGGCGCTCTTTTTGATAACCACGATCTAATTGCCATAAACCTAATTTGAACAAAATGGAAAAGACAACCACAGTAATAACACTGAGTGACAATATTTGAAGCGGACTGAGTCTAGGTCTCAGCAATGCAGGAGTCTTTGATATGGAATTTTTGTTTAAAACGGCTTTAGTCATACTACTGCTCTTCATCATCCTTAATTTGGCGTTTGCTTTGGTCCAGCTCGTTCGACAAAGTGAAGACACTGAACAACAAAAACCGATGAGCCACTATCTCGGACGCCGAGTCATGTACTCAGCGATGGTGGTCATACTGCTCATCCTTGCATTAACCAGTGGGCTGATCGAACCCAACCCCACACCTCATTAGCTCCTCTTTAAAGCCTAGTCTATTCAGTGAGATGCGCCCAACATTTGTCTATCTCACACATTTTGCTTTGGGTTGAGCAGCACTAGAGAACATAAACAAACACAAACAGGCACAACCAGACCACATCGACAAAATGCCAATACCAACTGCCTGCCTGAAAGGCAAAGTGATTCTTAGGCGTAAAGTGGTCTTTCGCTATCCGTGCCAGCAAAACAATCAAAAACAGAGTACCAAGACAGACATGCAGCCCGTGAAACCCTGTCAGCATAAAAAATGTGTTGCCATACACACCAGACTGAAGTGTCAAACCCATTTCCTGATAGGCATGGATGTACTCTTCTGCTTGGTAATAAAGGAAAAACACCGCTAAAACGATGGTTATCTCCAGCCAAACAATCAAAGCCGTACGTTGATTACGCTCCAAGCTAATGTGAGCCATATGCAACGTGATCGAAGAAAGCAGCAATATAATGGTATTTTTGAGTGGTAAGCCTTGCCACGGCATGGCCTGGGTGGTATCGCCCGCAGGTGTAGTAAGCAGTGGCCACAACGCCTCAAAGCTTGGCCACAGCAGCTCATGCGTCATTGCATTGTTGCTCGCCCCACCAAGCCAAGGCACTGAGATCATACGCGCGTAGAACAGAGCACCAAAGAACGCCCCAAAAAACATCAGTTCTGAGAAAATAAACCAGCTCATGCCTTGTCGAAATGATCGAGACATTTGCTCAGAGTAGAGCCCGGATAACGACTCGGTAATCACATTGCCAAACCAGCCAGCAAGCATATAGAGCAATACACCAAAACCGATAAATAACACCGCCTTGCCAAACACGCCGCCAGGCCCATCACTACCCATGTTTTGAATAGTAAGCCCTGCTCCTACTGCCACTAAGAACAACGACACGGCACCGACAATTGGCCAGTGGCTCTGTGCAGGCACGTAGTACGTGCTAACCTTGCTTTCAGTTTTTGAATAAGCGGATTTTGAGTCTACGTTTGGCGAATGAGGCTCTGTGTTCATAAGGTCACTCCTTGTGACGATTCGGCGTTAACCTGTGGTTGTACCGCAGCTGTCTCAGCATCAGCTTGATTGCTAGCGCGGTCAGAGATGTCATAAAGCGTATAAGACAAGGTGAGAGTGTGTATGGAGTCAGGTATATCAGGCTCGATATAGAAAATCAGCCCCATTTCAGTGGAAGCCTTGGCAGAGAGAGGCTGCTGATTAAAGCAAAAGCACTCCATCTTATTAAAATAACTTGCACCAAGCCCCGGAGATACCGATGGTACCGCTTGACCCACCATATCCGAGCTTGAGTGGTTCTCAGCATAATACGCCGTTTGAATCACTTCTCCGGGGTGAACTTCCATTGAGGTCACCTGCGGCGTAAATGCCCAAGGCATGTTGGGAGTAATATGCGACATAAATTCCACTTTAACCGTACGGGTAATGTCGACCTGCATCCCCACGGGTGCCGACACTGAACTGGCGTTGGTTTTCCCGTTGATGCCAAGCACGTCGCACATCACGTCATAAAGGGGCACAAGCGCAAAGCCAAAACCGAACATCGCCACGACCGCGCCCAGCAGCTTTATCGTCAGTTTGCGGTTTTTATCTCGGTTATCCATCGCAGAACCTCCCTCTAATCAACCTTAGGGGGCGTTTCGAATGTATGATGAGGGGCAGGGCTTGGCACCGTCCACTCAAGTCCCTCCGCGCGATCCCATGGTTTCGCCACGGCTTTCTCACCACCGCGAATACACTTAATCACAACCCACAAGAAAATCAGCTGAGATACTCCGAAGGCAAAACCGCCAATCGACACAATTTGATTCACATCGGCAAACTGAATCGCATAGTCAGGAATGCGTCTCGGCATCCCCGCTAAACCCAAGAAGTGCATAGGGAAGAACAAAATATTGACGGAGATAACCGAGCACCAGAAATGCCACAAACTCAACTTGTGGTCATACATATGCCCTGTCCATTTAGGAAGCCAGTAGTAAGCCGCGGCCATAATTGAGAATACCGCGCCCGATACTAGTACATAGTGGAAATGAGCCACCACAAAGTAGGTATCATGATATTGAAAATCCGCAGGCACAATCGCCAGCATCAAACCCGACAAGCCACCAATGGTGAACAGCACTATAAAGGCAATCGCAAACAGCATCGGCGTCTCAAAGGTCATCGCCCCTCGCCACATGGTTGCCACCCAGTTGAACACCTTCACGCCAGTGGGCACTGCGATCAACATCGTACAGTACATAAAGAAGAGCTCGGCAAAAACCGGCATACCGGTTGTGAACATGTGGTGTGCCCACACTAGGAAAGACAGCAGCGCGATTGAGCAAGTGGCGTATACCATTGAGTGATAGCCAAACAGTTTTTTGCCGCTAAACGCAGGGATAATCGCTGAGATAATGCCAAACGATGGCAATATCATGATGTACACCTCAGGGTGACCAAAGAACCAGAAAATGTGTTGGAACATCACCGGATCGCCCCCACCCGCAGCATCAAAGAAGCTCGTGCCAAAATACTTGTCGGTGAGTACCATCGTCACTGCACCCGCTAACACAGGCATAACTGCGATGAGCAAGAAAGCAGTAATCAGCCATGTCCATACAAACAGCGGCATCTTAAACCAAGTCATACCCGGTGCACGCATATTCACGATCGTGACAATAACGTTGATCGCTCCCATGATGGAGCTAATACCCATAATGTGTACAGAGAAGACAAACAGCGCGGTACTGTCAGGTCCGTAGGTTGTTGAGAGCGGTGCGTAGAACGTCCAGCCAAAATCAGGACCGCCTCCTGGCATGAATAGAGAAGCTAATAAAATCGCAAAGGCAAAAGGTAAAATCCAGAAACTGAGATTGTTCATTCGTGGCAGCGCCATATCCGGCGCACCTATCATCATTGGAATCATCCAGTTCGCAAGGCCCGTAAACGCAGGCATAACGGCACCAAACACCATGATTAAACCATGAACCGTGGTCATCTGATTGAAGAAATGAGGCTCTATTAACTGCAGACCCGGCTGGAACAGCTCAGCGCGGATCACCATGGCCATGGCACCGCCGGTTAGGAACATAATAAAACTGAACCACAAATAGAGCGTGCCAATGTCTTTATGGCTGGTTGAGTATATCCAACGCGCTATACCCTTAGCAGGCCCATGACTATCGTGATCATCGTGGATGTGCCCGCCACCCAGAACTTCCTCTGAGGCGGCATTTTTGGTTGGCTTATCGATAGGCTGGCTCATTGTGCGGCCTCCATGTCTGATGCCGACTGGGCATTTTCCTTAAACTGATTGATGTCAGATGCCTGTATTACATCACCCGTATCATTACCCCATGCGTTGCGTTGATAGGTAATGACGGCAGCAATCTCTTGTTCTGTTAGCTGATTAGCGAATGCCTGCATTGCAGTGCCAGAACGACCATTGACGATAATATCGATGTGCGGATCAATATCACCCAGCGCAATCGCACTCCCTTTGATGGCGGGAAAGGCACCGGTCACGCCCTCACCGTTGGCTTGGTGACAAACAGCGCAGCGCGCGACATACACAGATTCCCCCTGTGTCATCAGCTCATCCATTCCTAACTCACTGGTCAACGCAGCAGCCGCCTCTTGCTCAGCAAGTGCTATCTCCGCTTTTTTGTCTGCTAGCCATTGATCGTAGTCATCTTGCTCCATCGCTTGAACCACAATTGGCATAAAGCCATGGGCCTTACCACACAACTCTGCACATTGGCCGCGATAGACTCCGGGCTTATCGATTTTGGTCCATGCCTCATTGATAAAGCCTGGAATGGTGTCTTTTTTGACCGCAAAGTCTGGCACCCACCATGAGTGGATCACATCGTCGGAAGTCAGTAAGAAGCGAATCTTCTTGGCAATAGGGACCACTAACGCGTTATCGACTTCGAGAAGGTAATGGGCTCCCTTCTCTTCTAGACCATCAATTTGCTTTTGGTCTGTCGCGAGTAGGCTGAAGAACTGGACACCTTCATCAAGGTAATCGTAATGCCACTTCCACTGAGAGCCGGTGACCTTGATAGTAATATCAGATTGGGACGTGTCTTCCATCGCTAGTAACGTCGTGGTGGCAGGAATCGCCATACCAATCAAAATCAGAACGGGGATCACTGTCCAGATAATCTCTACTTTGGTGCTTTCGTGAAAGTGAGCAGCCACGGCACCTTTGGACTTTCTGTGCTTAATAATGGAGTAGAACATGATGCCAAAGACAATAAAGGCAATCGCGCAGCAGATATAGAAAATAAGCATGTGTAGCTCATACACCTGCCCACTGATCTCGGTCACGCCTTGTGTGAGGTTGTATTGACTTGAAGAGGGTGTTTCTTCGCTCGCCCTTGCACCGAAGGACAAGCCTCCCCCTAAAGCAAAAAGATTTAGTGCAGCCAGTCTATCCATTAAACCAGCGCCACGCATACGCAATCGCATCCATTTAGCTCCTTAGCATTCCCACCAATCATTCCGATCGGAAAAGGCCAATGAGGATTCAATGCTTACTCAATCTATCCCTACGTCCCTAACAGCATCGAAAGCAAAACCTCAATGACAGCAACATCATTGCCAAAACAAGATGTTATTTTTATGTTAATAAACGCTAGTTAAAGATACGGAATTGCGCAAGGGGATGGGTCAAAAATGGAGAAGAGGAATGACTCAGATGTCGAGGGAATCACGAAGTTCAAAATGACGATCCTACCCCCTTTCGCGTCATGCTGAATTTGTTTCAGCATCTAGACGAAGGGACCTGTACACGTTTTGAGTAGATTCTGAAACAAGTTTAGAATGACGATCCTACCCGCTTTCACGTCATGCTGAATTTATTTCAGCATCTAGCCGAAGCGGCTGATACACGTTTTGAGTAGATTCTGAATCAAGTTCAGAATGACGATGCTCCCCCTTTCGCGTCATGCTGAATTTATTTCAGCATCTAGCCGAAGGGACTAATACACGTTTTGAGTAGATTCTGAAACAAGTTCAGAATGACGATACTCCCCCTTCCGCGTCATGCTGAGTTTATTTCAGCATCTAGACGAAGGGACCAGTACACGTTTTGAGTAGATTCTGAAACAAGTTCAGAATGACGATGCTCCCCCTTTCGCGTCATGCTGAATTTATTTCAGCATCTAGCCGAGGGGACCGGTACACATTTGGAGTCAATTCTGAATCAAGTTCAGAATGACGATATTATCGGCCTGAGGCATCCTTTGACACACGACCAAGCACCTCAAACAGAATAACTACACAGCCACCCACTCTGTCTCGATCAAAGTCTTCTCCCCTTCCTTTAGCCTCAATAGAAATACATCACCCGAATGCACCACACCCACACCGCTCGGTGTACCTGTCATGATGATGTCGTTGTCTTGCAAGGTAGTATACGTCTGCAGCTCTGACAAAATAGTCAAAGGCGGATAGAGCATTTGGCTTACGTGACCACATTGCACTCGCACACAGTTGATGAAAAGCTCGATTTGTAGGTTATTTACATCCATCGAATCCAATGAGAGAAAACGACTAAAAACCGCAGAACCATCGAATGCTTTGGCACGCTCCCAAGGTAGGCCCTTCGATTTGAGCTCACTTTGTAGACCACGCTTAGTTAAGTCTAAACCGGTAGCGACAGCGGAAAGCCGATTGTTCTGTACTAAGAAGCAGATCTCAGCCTCATAGTGCAGCGGCTCTTGAGAAAAAGCGTTGAGTTGTGAAGCAATCGACGTACTTGGTTTATTAAACACGACCATTTCGTCAGGGATAGCATTTCCTAGCTCATGGATGTGTTCTACATAGTTACGTCCAACGCACACAACTTTGCTTGGGTACAACTGCTGCTCTCCATAGCGTACTGAAGTCATTTCCTTGGTTACCTTGAAGTGAGTTTAGGGTGGAATACTAGAATGTGTATTTTAATGAAAATTAGTGACGTTTCAGTGAAGTTGTGGGCAGAAATGGGAAATGTTTTAGGGGAATTTTATTTAAGGTTAAAGCACGTTTAGTCGTGGGCACGGCGCTTAAAAATGGAAAGTGGAAAGTGGAAAGTGGAAAGTGGAAAGTGGAAAGTGGAAAGTGGAAAGTGGAAAGTGGAAAGTGGAAAGTGGAAAGTGGAAAGTGGAAAGTGGAAAGTGGAAAGCTTTGGGTACATTGAACTCGATGTCAATACAATAAACAAGTCATCCTGAATTCATTTCAGGATCTACTAACCACGCACGTTAAACCCAAACCACACACTCAAACTAGATGCTGAAATAAATTCAGCATGACGCACTTTAATGTTACTTACTTCCAACACCAACAAAAACGGAGCAGGTTTCCCCACTCCGTTTTTTAGTGATCTTGCTAAATGCTACCTATTATAGGTAAACACGTGCACCGATCATGAAGCGATCGTCGTCGCCTTCAAGGTCAAACTGGTAGCCACCGAAACCAACTACGTTTGAAGTGAAGTTGTACTCAGCTTGTAGAGCCATCTCTTCACGATCCGTTTCTTTAGAAGCGTTCTTATCTTGAGACTCAACTGTTTCGTAGTTGATGCTTAGGTTCAAGCTGTTTGCAAGAGCGTATGCAGCGATCAATTCGTAAGCATCGATATCTGTAACATTCTCGTCTTCAGTCATTTGGTATAGAGCCGCTAGGTATAGACCGTTACCGTATGAACCGTATGCAGCAGATACCGCGTGGAAGTCTAGAGAACGCTTGTTGTTAGACTCAGTTACATCACCAGTGCTGTATGCGTAACCTACTTTAGCACCCATGATTGAGTAAGAAAGAGCAATTTGAACGCGGTCATTGTAGTCAGCGAAATCACCGTCGTTCTTACCTTGCCAGCCTAGACCAAAGTCAAGAGCACCAGCGTCACCGAAATCAAAACCATTGCGGTAAGAAATCATTTGGTCAGCACGAGTTTGACCACTTAGAGCAAAATCACCACCGTACATGCCATCGTATAGGAAGTCATTGGCAAACGCGATAGGCATATCTGTCAGGCTAGCAACATCGTAGAACGGTGCCCACTGTGTACCAATTACACCACGACCCATTTCTTCGTGAGTAAGACCAATGTAACCCAAACGAGTAGAGAAAGAGTTGCCGCCGTTCTCTAGGAAGTTAAGAGACCACTCACCACGTGCATCAATTGTGAAACCGTTGCCCATGTCTTGAGTAGCAGTTACGTTGATACGTGGAGAAACTGCTTCAACAGTTGTATCACGCTCTTCACCGCCAGCTAGAGCTGCAGTAACGTGACCGCCCATAGAGAAAGTAGTGCCGTCGTTGTTGTATAGTTCAACAGCAACAGCTTGTGTGCCGAATGTTGCAGCTGCGATTGCAATAGCAAGGATATTTTTGTTCATTTTAAAGTCCATATCTTAATACTTGGTCCCTGACAGTCCGCTACAAAAGGAGAGCAAAGCGCCTTCACTTCCTGTCAGTTCGCGAAATGATAAATACCTAACACATTGAATTACACAAGATTCCATCAAGTGACTAGCACAAAGTGTTGTTGGTATTTAACCAGTGAGCTCGACTCTACACAGTAACTTCATAAAAGTTCCATAAAACGATCAAAAAGAAGCAAAAAGAAAATATAAAAAATATAAACCCAACAAAGACAATGACTTAAATAAAGATAAAAACTTTGTTCTCTTGGATAATTTAGAAGTCAGTTGACCTGGCGCACAAAGTGCGCGGGACTAAGATCACACTTTTAGATTCATTCTCGAGCCTGATCTCTTTTCTTTCCAACAAATCCGACCACAGAAGAACCCGTCACTGCCTATTTAGCAGGCAGAAAGTGTTGATAAGTTATTCATTTAAAAAAATATAAGTGCCACCAAAGTGTCACAAACTAGCCATGAAACTGTCATGCGCCACCTCTAACTTATGCCCCAACAGCAGAAACAAGTTTGAACTAATCGTCATTATTGCGGTCGGGTCAAATTTCAAACACTTAAGTTAGTTCGAGCAAGCAAGCTCACATTTAAAAAAGGTAAATGACAATGAAAACTTCAGCAGTGGCAAGCGCACTACTACTAGCACTAGCTTCTACTTCTACAGTAGCGGCAACGGTATACAGCAACGATGGTACTGAGCTATCTATCGGAGGTCGTGCTGAATTCCGTGGTGACTTCACGGACGCAGTAGAGGGTTCGATGGAAGATAACTCTCGTGCTCGCCTAAATGTTAAAGGTTCAAGCGAAATCACTTCAGGTTTAACTGCATTCGCTTTCTACGAAGCTGAGCACAAAACTGGTGATAAGCAATTCTCAAACCGCTACCTATATGCTGGTCTTGACACTGAAGTCGGTGCTTTCTCAGCAGGTCGCCAAGATATGGCAGCAGTTATCGTATCTGACATGACAGATATCACTGAGTTCTCTGGCCTACAACAATACACAGACGCTTCTTCTGATAAAACTAACAGTGTATTTGCTTACCGTGGTTCATTCGATGCAGTACAAGTTGAAGCGACTTACTCTGCAGCCGAAGGTAAGGATGAAGATCTATACTCTATCGCAGGTATGTACTCTGCACCATTCGGTCTAGATGTAGCACTTTCTTACTCAGCAGACGCTGGTGACGAGACTCAATTCCTTGGTGGTCTTGGCTACACATTCGAAAACCTATACGTTGCTGGTACGTTCTCTGTAGGTGACGTTGACAACAACACTGAATTCACAGCATACGAACTTTCTGCTGCGTACAAGCTAACTTCTGAGTTCTCAGTTGCACTTAACTACGGCTACGCAGAAGAAGATGAGAAAGGCGCTGGTAAAACAGATACTGTTGACCAGTTCGAAGTAGCTGGCTACTACAAGTTCAACAGCAACTTCCGCACTTACGTATCATACCTAGCTCAACAACTTAAAGATGAAGACGATGTTGTTCGCCTAGGTGTACGTTACGACTTCTAATCAGTCCTAACACACAACATAACTAATTATCCCATTCAAAGGTCGAGCTCAACTCGACCTTTTTTCTTTACTCCCCTTTTACCTTTTTCTAAATATTTGAAAGAAAAACTCCCGCCCCTCTTTCCTATACTCTAACTAACTCATTCAAAAAGGGACGTCACCATGACACAGCCAATCAAAATCACTCTTTATCGCTGGGCAGGAAGCTGGGGACCATTCAAGGTCAATATCCCATGTGGTGA
The DNA here is from genome assembly GCF_010587385.1 of Vibrio astriarenae. Lineage (NCBI taxonomy): Bacteria > Pseudomonadati > Pseudomonadota > Gammaproteobacteria > Vibrionales > Vibrionaceae > Vibrio > Vibrio astriarenae. The sequence continues at coordinate 1,511,186 of NZ_CP047476.1, read as the reverse complement.
GTGCACTTTAACCAAAGACATTCTGCAAGATACTTTCGCAACAGAGCTAGAGGGTATCCCTGTCGAGCTAGAGACAAAAGATTGGTTATCTCATTGGTGGGAGCCGCTAAAAGCGGGTGGCTGGCATGCGCCAATTATCATGGTGGAAGGAAAAATTATCAGCCAAGGTGAAGCACTAAACCGTGGTGTGTTGGTGCAATCCGTGATAACAGAATGGACAAAACGTGATGAGATTAAAGGTAATGTGGTGTTCGGTAAAGCGACTTGCCCTTACTGTGTCAAAGCGAAAAAAGCGCTCGATGAGGCCGGAATTGACTACACCTATCACGATGTGGTGAAAGACAGTGCTGCCTTGTTCCGGATGATTCCTGAAGTAAAAGCAATTATCGGTGAGAAAACGCCCGTCACCGTCCCTCAAATTTGGCTGGATGGCCAATATGTAGGGGGATTTGATAATTTGGAAAAGTACTTAGAGTCACATCAAAGCCAAACGCCTCGAGATAACATTGTCAGCCTTGATTCAAGAGCCAGCTAATAATCAAAAGCCTGACATCCAAGATCACAATACCTGAGCAATCGGGTATTTTTTTTGCTGATTGTTGAGATAAATATCAAATTTGGTGTCCTATACTGAGCTTAAAGGGACTTATTGAGGCAAGGTATTGGTGAAAAATAATAACAAAAACCAATCCTTAGAGAGCCTATCTGTCTTGGTCGTGGATGACTGCAGCACAACACTATTGCTGTTCAAACAACAACTCAAACAGATCGGTGTCGCTAAGGTTAATGTAGTGACAAACTATCAAGACGCGCTGCAGTCAGTGGGCGCACATCGCTACGATGTCATCATTCTCGACTATCATCTCGATAGAACGGTTACGGGGAGCCAACTCGCAAGCCTATTTTATCGGCGTAAGTTGATTAGTCGTAGCACTGGCTTATTGTTGGTCTCTGGTGACACAAGTCAAGAAGCGGTATTAACGGGTCTTTCTGGTCATGTGCCGCACTTTATGAAGAAGCCATTTCAGGCAAGTGATTTAGCCAAACGTTTAGTACAAGTGTATTTGGACCAATCCGCATTGCGTAAACTCGAGGACAAACTCTCTTTAATCGAGAGCTTTGATGAACGAGGCTTAGTTCATATCGTCACAAAAGCACCGACAGCCATTCTCGCAGAATCCTACGTTTTGCAAACTCTCGTCAGACAAAAACGTTGGGACTGTCTTAAACAGTGGTTATCCCACTCTCCTACACCTGTCCATGTGCAAAAACTGATTGCACAAGCACACTTACAAGCACAACAGGGCGACAAAGATCGCGCATTGCATGCTGTAGAGGACTACATTCGGGATAACCCTTTAGCGATCCACGCAATGGATTTAGCCACACAGTTCTATATTGAAGCCGATAACAATCACGAGGCCTTTCATTACGCTCATCTCGCGTTTAGAAAAACGCCCAGTATCAGTGCAAGAGCCATCACTGCCGCCCGTTTGGCGACCGAACTGCATAAATGGGATAAGCTACTAGAAATTGGGCGCGCCTATGCGAGCTCGCTTTCTGTTGCTGATGTCACCTGGATCAGCTCTATGTTGGTTTATGGCAAGTGTTTGCAAAGAGCGCTTACGAAAATACTGGCCGCGTCAAAGCGCGATGGCTTTGTCCTCTCGATACAAGAAATCTTTGATATCACCTACCAACGTCTGTCAAGCAGCCAATGTCGCTCGATGGATCTCTATAAACAACTCTTTTTAATCGGAGTGAGAAAAGAGCAACAACGACACAGAGAAGCAAAACTCATCCTCATCAAGACAGTGCTGCCTTACATTGATGACGTCGCCACCATCCCTACTTGCCTCTTAATTGAATCTTTCTTTCACTTACACTTCTACCAAGAAGCTTGGTTTGCTGAAAAAGTGGCCGATGAAATAGCGAAACGCAACATGTTTGATGAAGAAACCGAGGAGTTGCTGGGCGAATACCATCGCTACCGAGGTTTAGAAACAGAGCCAACCCCACAAGAGAACCGATTGAGTTCAATTGTCATCAGCTAAAAAAAGAAAACCCCAAGCACCTTTCGGAGCTCGGGGTTAGAATCCTTTTCATTTTGAAAGAAAAGTCAGCGATACCGTCCGCTTTTCGTTACTTTCTTTCAATTTGCTATCAATTACTTAGCAACTTTTTTGATCATGCGCTTCAGAAATGATGCTTTCTTCGCTTTGACTTTACCCGTCATCGCGTCTTCCATCATCTGTTTTGCAACTAGTTGACCCAAGTATGCTGAACCTAAATCGTTGTGACCCATCATGGCAGTGCCCTCTCGCAAAAATGTAATTAACTTTCAAAACTGTGATTATAATAACCTACTCACGGACAAAAACAAGACTTAAATCACACTTTTATCGGCTTTATTTCATTCTCACTTCTGCATTTCACACATTGTGTAATTAATTTTCACAACCATCAACCGTAGAGAACAGGCATTCCAGCGTAAGCGTATGTTTTAGTTATAAAAAAGAAGGCAAACATGCCTTCTAATTTAAGTACAATAATTTGTATTATCGTTAGCTACGCTTCGGCTGACGGTAAGTTTTGCCGGCGAGCTGATAGATATCTTTGGTTTTTATATCGAAGTGGCTTTCAAAGAACCACGCAACGAAGCGAACGATATCCTCGCCTTCGTTCATCACATGCTCGACAAACTCTTCTTCATTGCCCTCTGCATTTTCTTGCATGGTCACATGGTAAATACGCTTCTCACCTTCCACTTCAGCCAGTGCAAATTGGCCAGTTAATGCCTGTGCAGCCGATGAAATATCGTCATCTTCTGTCTCTTTAAGCGCAGCGAGTGCAGCTGGAAGATCGGCTAGTGTGCAAAGATGTTTGATCAGTGCTTCAAATTCGTTGTGCTGCATAACTACTCCAGAATTTCCCACGAGTGGGTCATTTCGACGCCTTCCCCTAGCATCAAACAAACAGAGCAGTATTTCTCTAGCGAATCTGCTGCTACTTTTGCAACAATAGCGGGATCTAGGTTGTCGCCCTTTACCGCAAAGTGAATGTTTACTTTGGTGAAAATACGTGGCGCTGTTTCACGGCGCTCTGTGCTTAGGCTTGCGACACACTCAGTCACTGCTTGCTTTGCCGTTTTCAGGCCATCAACCACATCAACGGAGCTACATCCGCCTGCCGCCATCAATACCATTTCCATTGGGCTTGGTGCTGTCGCACCGCCATTGCCGTCCATCACAACTGAGTGACCAGACTGCGAATGACCAAGGAACTTGAACTCCTCGATCCACTTTACTTCTGCTTGCATCATTGTTTCTCTTTGCTATTCGACATCAGCAGGGAACACTATTCCCGTCTGCTGGCGAATTTCGGTAATTACTCTTGCCACTTCCAGTGAACGGGTTTGGCAGTGCTCGTCAATAAACTGCTCATTCACTTGCCTTGCAAACTGGATGGCTTCGTAAAGCATCGGATTTTTATCCTGCTCTACGGTTAAATCTTCACGCTTCCCATCACGATTGATTCTTGTCACGCTCTCGCCATACGAGATCATCTCCACTAGCACGCTACCCGCTTCGCCCTGAATCTCACTGGGCAGAGCACTGTTGCTGGTTTTTGAATGGGAAAGAGTCACGTTAAAGTCAGGATAGGACAAAATTACGTTTCCGCTACTATCGACGCCAGAGCCCAGCTTGTGTGCGCTGGCCTGAATACTAACAGGTGCGCCAAATAATTCCACTGCTGCGCCGACGCAGTAAAAACCAATATCCATGATTGAGCCGTTTGAAAAAGCCGGATTAAACGTGTTTGGCTGCTCGCCATCGAGATATTTTTGATAACGTGATGAGTATTGGCAATAGCTTATGTGGGCCAATCGAATCGCACCAATCTCCTTGATGGCCTGTTGTACCACTTTGAAGTTTGGTGTATGTGGCGACATAAAGGCTTCAAACAGCACAACACTGTTATCCTTTGCCACCTCATACATTTTCTTGGCGAGCGCATAGTTAGACGCCATTGGTTTTTCAACAATGACATGTTTTCCCGCTTGCATCATCTGAATCGCTTGTGGGCCATGCAGAGAGTTCGGACTGGCGATATACACCGCGTCCATAACATCACTCGTGGCTAGACTCGATAGATCATCAAAGTAGTGCTCGACTTGATACTTTTCGCCAAACGCTTGAGCATTTGAAAGATCGCGTGAGTATACTGCTGTAAGGGCATACTCTCCTGTCTTTAAAGCTGCCGCAACAAATTGATCTGTAATCCAGTTGGTCCCTATTACCGCTAAACGAATCATCTCTTGTCCTTTTTAGAGCGTCACTAATACTCGAACCGCCAATCCTATCAATACAATGCCCGTAAGGCGATCAATCAACAGAGCCCTAGCGCGAATTTTCTCAATAAAGAGCGGACTAGAAAGTAAAAGTGTAATCAAGCTGTACCATAAACCATCAACAATCAGAGGTGTAGTCACAATCACAACTTGATTAGACAGTGAATCTGCCATGGCAACAAATTGGCTAAACAGCGCGGTGAAGAACACCATAATCTTGGGACTGAGCAGCGAAATCATCAAACCTTCTTTCGCCGCTTGTTTCAGAGAGGCTTGCTCGCCCTTCTCTAACTTTTCAACCACACCTCCTTTTGAGCGTAAGGAGTTCCAACCCAAGTAGGCGAGGTACAAAGCACCCAGCAAAGTAATACCTTTAAACACGGCTGGTGCTTGGACAAGCAGAACACTCAAGCCTGTAATAGTGATAAAGGCATAAAAGCCAATACCTAAGGCATGTGCCCAAGCGGTCGCTAAGCCATTGGCTCGCCCTCCCGCTAAACTGTGCTTGGCCACCATGGCCAAGCTTGGCCCTGGTGACATCGCACCAAGCAAGCAAACTGTAAATAATGACAACCAAACTGAAAATGTCATCCTAACTATCCTTATTCGTCACTCAGCCCATCTGAAACTGTTCTCAAGGTACAACTTTTTTATTTAACTATGAATTGATAATTCACTGTATTAAATAACAATATTATCAGTTAACTGCAAAGCAATCGTTTTACTTCACATTTTTGCATTGACTCTGATTTATATTTGACCATAATACCGCCCGTTTATCTGTCTTTCAGGCGAACTTTTCATCAAGTAAACGAATCTATTTTGGAGTGTATTTTGGCTTCTGACAACAACTACAGTTTGGGTCCCGTTCCCTCATCCGCACGTAAAGGTGTCGCATCGCTCACCATGGTGATGTTGGGGTTGACGTTCTTCTCAGCAAGCATGTGGACGGGTGGTTCACTCGGTGCAGGACTTAGCTTCAACGATTTCTTCTTAGCCGTACTCATCGGTAACCTTCTTCTCGGTATCTACACTTCTTTTCTTGGCTACATCGGCGCTTCAACTGGCCTCTCAACTCACCTTCTTGCTCGCTTCTCTTTTGGTTCAAAAGGCTCTTGGCTTCCTTCTGCTTTGCTTGGTGGTACTCAAGTCGGCTGGTTTGGTGTGGGCGTTGCCATGTTTGCGATCCCAGTTCATCATGCGACAGGTATCGATACCAACATCTTAATCATCGTATCTGGATTGCTAATGACGGCAACCGTTTACTTCGGTATTGCCGCACTGATGATCCTATCGGCCATCGCCGTTCCTGCGATTGCCACATTGGGTGGCTTCTCTGTATTGCAAGCGGTAGATAGTGTAGGTGGCATTGACGCACTGAAAGCGATTGAGCCACAAGAGCCGCTCGACTTCTCAATTGCGTTAGCTATGGTTGTAGGTTCATTTGTATCAGCGGGTACATTAACCGCTGATTTTGTTCGATTTGGTAAAAAGCCGGCTTCTGCTGTAGCCGTCACCATGATTGCTTTCTTCGTTGGTAACTCTTTAATGTTCATCTTCGGTGCGGCTGGCGCAGCCGTGACGGGTGAATCTGATATTTCACAAGTGATGATTGCCCAAGGCCTTCTAATCCCAGCAATTATCGTGTTGGGCCTCAACATTTGGACGACCAACGACAACGCACTTTACGCTTCAGGTCTTGGCTTCTCCAATATCACAGGGCTACCTAGTAAATATCTGTCCATGGTTAATGGTTTAGTTGGCACACTTTGCGCCCTGTGGCTTTATAACAACTTTGTTGGCTGGCTGACGTTCCTTTCTCTCGCTATTCCGCCAATTGGTGGTGTGATCATCGCTGATTTCTTCATGAACCGAAAACGTTATGCGAATTTTGAAGCGGCACAATTTAAGACTGTTAACTGGGCTGCTATTATTGCGGTAGCACTTGGTGTAGCAGCAGGTCACTTCTTACCAGGCATCGTGCCTCTCAATGCAGTACTTGGCGGCGCTGTAGTTTACCTTGTGCTTAATCCACTACTAAATAAAAATGCGGCTGAAACTCAGACTGCGTAGTAAGGCAAATTAATGTCATCGATGATTATTCAAAACGCACGCCTTCAAGACCGTGAAGGCTTGCACCAAGTTGTGATAGAGCACGGTAAGTTCAGCCAAATTCGCGATAATGACCATGCCATTGACTCTCAAATCGAGGTTATTGATGCTGAAGGTGGCTTAGCTGTTGCACCGTTTTGTGAGCCTCATATTCACCTCGATACCACCCAAACTGCTGGCGAGCCGAACTGGAATATCTCTGGAACACTGTTCGAAGGTATTGAACGTTGGGCAGAACGCAAAGCATTGCTCTCTATCGAAGATGTTAAGCAACGGGCTAAGCAGACGCTAGAGTGGCAGATTGCAAATGGTATCCAGCACGTTCGTACTCATGTCGATGTTTCTGACCCCACTCTCACCGCACTCAAAGCAATGGTGGAAGTGCGTGAAGAGATGAAAGAGTGGGTGGATATTCAAATCGTGGCTTTCCCACAAGAAGGTATTCTCTCTTACCCAAATGGTAAAGCTCTATTGGAAGAAGCGGTGAAGCTTGGTGCTGATGTGGTCGGCGCTATTCCACACTTTGAATTTACACGCGAATATGGCGTTGAATCTTTGCATATTGCTTTCGATATCGCACGCAAGTATGACTGCTTGATCGACGTTCACTGTGATGAAATTGATGATGAACAATCACGCTTTGTTGAGACACTTGCCGCACTCGCGCATAAGTACGAGATGGGTGATAAAGTCACTGCGAGCCACACAACAGCAATGGGCTCTTACAACGGAGCATACGCCTCTCGTTTGTTCCGCTTGCTGAAAATGTCTGGTATCAGTTTTGTAGCTAACCCTTTGGTGAACACTCACTTGCAAGGCCGTTTCGATGACTACCCGAAACGTCGCGGCATCACACGAGTAAAAGAGATGCTAGCGGCCAACATTAACGTCTGCTTTGGTCACGATGATGTCTTTGATCCTTGGTATCCGCTAGGCACTGCGAATATGCTGCAAGTGTTGCATATGGGTCTGCACGTGACTCAAGTGATGGGCTATGACCAAATTAACCAAAGCCTTGCGCTCATCAGTGATAACTCTGCAAAAGCGATGAATCTGCAAGAAAAGCACGGTATCGACGTCGGTAAACCTGGCAACTTGTTGATTTTGCCTGCTGAAAATGGCTTTGATGCCATTCGTCGTCAAGTTCCCGTGCGCTATTCAATTCGTACCGGTAAGGTCATTGCACAGACACAGCCTGCAACAACTCAAATCCACTTAGACTCCGAGAAAACCATCGACTTTCGTCGTTAGTCCTATTTCAAAATAAACAAAGCCGCAGCCTGAGGATTCAAGCTGCGGCTTTTTTGTCGTTTAAGTGTGATGCCTTGAGAGCGTTATTGCAGTTAGAGCCCTATTTTATCGGTATCTCAAACTGCATGAAGAAGTCGCCTTGATGCTTTTCATGCCAACGATAATCAAAGCGCAAACGAGGCTCGCCTGCACTTTTGTCACCCACGCCAAAGCTGAACTGAAGCCCATGACTCAATAACCACTCATCGTAAGACATCTGGTCGACCTCATCTTCTAACTCAGAAGGCATCCAAACACCTAATCCAAAATAGTTATTCGCCAGTCGCTGGGTTAAAAAAGGCTCTGATTGGCCCTTAATGAGCCACTGATCCCAATACGCGGTATCCACCATGTCTAAATTGCTGCTGCTCTCTAATGACATGAGTTCAGCGAACGTCGTCGATACATAGTCGATACTGTCCTGCACAGAAAAACACAGGCCACTGTGATTAACGACCAAAGAGTCGAGGCTACCATTTGTTGACGAGTTATATTTAGGGCTTTCAAATAGATCACAAGCGCGCGCAGAAAGACCGAGCGAGCTAAAACCTAGCACTATCCAAAAAACAGCTTTTCCAGCTGACATACCAACCCCAAAATCAGGCCATCTATCTTGATGGCTCAAAAGACAGAAATTCCAGTCTAAATCAGACAGACGCTGATTAACTTAACAAATATCGCAAAATATTATTGATACTATAGTAATATATCGACTAAAAAGTGACATTCTTTAATAATTTTGTCACTTTTGGCGTAGTAAGATGGCTAACATCCAGATTTTTCTGGAGATTATTACGTATATCAGTGCTGCGAACTTTTACCTTCTCTGGACAAGCAAGCACCGACCAACGAGAAACAATCTCCTCGGCTTTATAGAACTTGGCAAAATTAAACAAGTTATCCGGGCCCAGCACAAAGGTAAATTCATAATCTGGAAAACGTTGAGAAAGTGCCTCCAATACGGCATAGGTAGTGACACTTTCACCTGGCTTATGCAGTTGCTCCTCAATTCGTGAGCGTATCACCTGTGCGTGCCCCAAATCCGCAATAAAAGCATCAACTAATGCACAACGTTGGTCATAAGCGAGCATCGACTTGCCCCAAGCATGTGCAATACTGGGTAGCAGCCAGACCTCATCAAAATGAGTCAGTGAGTCGATAACACTTTTGTGCCCCAGACTTGGCGGGTTAAATGCACTGCCGAAGATAGCCACTTTCTTATTCATTAGAGGATTGTTCACTTATTTAGTCCGTTCTCACCTTATGGACAGATTTTTGCATCTTATACGGCAACAATCCACTGATATGATGTTCACACGTAGGCGCTTGCCCCTATCGCTAGGTGACTTGCGATAGCAACATCGCTTATCATAGTGGCAATACTATTTACCCAGAGAAGACCCTCAACCGGGTGTTCAAGGGTTATCTGCTTGCAAGAATCAAGGGAAGAACCATGGAACAACAGATTCGCGATGAAATGCGTGTTTTGCCTGAAATTGATGTTGATTTTGAGATCACACGCCGCGTTAACTTTATTAAAAGCAAACTGACTGAGTCAGGCTGTAAAGCCGTTGTCTTGGGTATCAGTGGTGGCGTTGACTCAACGACATGTGGTCGTCTTGCTCAACTTGCTGTCAATGAGTTAAACCAAGAACAAGCAACGGATGCTTACCAATTCATTGCCGTACGCCTACCTTACGGTGAACAAAAAGACGAAGACGAAGCACAGCTTGCACTGAGCTTTATTCAGCCGACTCACTCAGTATCAGTCAACATCAAACAAGGTGTCGATGGCATTCACGCTGCAACCAACACAGCGCTAGAGGGAACAGGCCTTGTTCCTCAAGACCCTGCGAAAATTGACTTTGTAAAAGGCAATGTAAAGGCTCGTGCTCGCATGGTGGCGCAGTATGAAATCGCTGGCTACGTGGGTGGATTAGTTTTGGGTACTGATCACTCGGCGGAAAACATTACGGGTTTCTACACTAAGTTTGGTGATGGTGCCTGTGATCTTGCACCGCTATTTGGCCTGAGCAAACGTCAAGTGCGTCAACTTGCCGCCAAGCTGGGCGCACCAGAACTGCTCGTCAAGAAGACACCAACCGCTGACTTAGAAGAGCTAGCACCCCAAAAAGCGGATGAAGATGCACTGAACCTAAGCTACGACCAGATCGATGACTTCCTTGAAGGCAAGCCTGTTGATGAAGAGGCAAAAGCGGCATTGATTCGTATCTACCAAGTTACCCAGCATAAACGCCAGCCTATTCCGACGATCTACGACTAGGTCGCTAGATGCTATGCATTAATTTAACCATTTAATGCGTTCTTTAAGCCTGCTTCTAACTAGAAATCAGAAGCGGGCTTCATTACACCTGGGTCTCGCTAGACAACTTTTTTCACCCAATTCGCAACAAGCTTTAGCCATGCCTGATGAGCTTATAACCCTAAGCATGCTTGCGCTCCATAATCGTCATACCACCCATCTGTTTTAGTTCCTGTCTTTGGCTTGGGCCTAACGGTGATTTCGTTTAGACTTACCCTCACCAAAGCTCATCATTTTACTGTTATGTACTCCACAACCTCTTGCTTTCACGCCTTTAACCAGCCGGCGGACCACATCACTCTCCCTGAAAGGTTTACCTTTCCTTTTTTCTATCAGCCGCATGAAATTGCAGTGATGGCAGCAAAAGAAGTAATGAACCAGTTGGAGCATATCGGCGATTCTTTTCAAGTTAGCTATCCACCTCAGGTAAATTGTGCATCAAACACAAGCCAGCAACACGATCACACCTTTGAAGCTAAGCAAGGTAGCGGCAAAATGTTTGGAGTGCTCGTTGTTAAGGACGCCAGTGGTCAGCTTGGCTACTTGAAAGCCTTCTCTGGCAAGATTAATGACAGCAACCACCACCAAGGTTTCGTCCCGCCTGTTTTTGATATGTTGAAGAATGATGGCTACTTTCGCAGTGAAATGGAGCGAATTAACACCGTAAGCAGTGATCTCAAAGTAGCCCAAAGCGATATTGCGATACCCGAGCTGTCTCAGCAGCTTCAGCAGTTACAACAACACGCTCAGCAAGAAGTAGAAACACTGAGACTTGAGACGGTGAAACGAAGAGCCGACCGCAAATCTCGCCGAGAAGAAGCCAACCAGTTGCCCACGGTTGAGCGAGAGAAAGAGCTCGAGATACTCGGTACTGAGAGTGTGGCTGATAAAAACCAGCTCAAGCACTTAAAAAACCATTGGCAATCGCAAATAGAGTCAGTGCAGCAACTTTTAGACGCCAAACTCAATGAGGTTGAACGCTTAAAACAATTACGCGCCAACCTCTCCCATCAACTTCAACATAAGCTATTCAAAAGTTACCGCTTTCTAAATGCCAATCGCGAGTCGAAGGATCTGATCGAGATATTTGCAAACACGACCTCACCTGTC